>NZ_DJSX01000089.1:0-36801 GCF_002439135.1 Pseudomonas sp. UBA6323
TAGTCATGCCTGCCTGGCGAAGCGCAGGCGCGTTCGCTCAGGCGTGATGATGCAGCCAGGCATGCTTGGGGCGTTCCGGCGCAGGCTGACGCTTGCGCTCGAAACGCTGCCAGACCTTTTCGTGGAAGTAAAAGCCCACCGAATTGCACAGCGGTTCGATTGCCGCTACCAGGCTGCTGGCTGCAACGCTGCCGGTCAGTACGTAGGTGACGCCGAAGGCAATGCAGAAGTGCATGATGGTGAAGGTCAGTGTCTTGAGCATGATGCACCTCGTTGAGAATCATTTCGTCTTGTGGGAAGGCTATTCCTGTTCGTTCGGCTCGGGAAATGTGGCGTGTGCATGACCTTGATAGTCGCTCTAAATTGATTTTGTTCGCATAAAAGTAATTACCTATTTATTCGACTGGTGGGTCGCTGCGTTAAGGTGAGGCTCTATTTCGATGGAGCCAAACCATGCAAATCAGTGATATCCCCTTCGGTGTGACGGATTGGAGCGCGATGCCTGCTACCGAGCACCCGGGCGAGCGTGGCGTAGCGCGCTGGCGCACCTGCCAGTTCGGTGCGCTGCGGGTACGCATGGTCGAATATTCACCGGGCTATCTGGCTGACCACTGGTGCCATAAGGGGCACGTGTTGTTGTGCCTGGAGGGGGAGCTGATTACCGAGCTGGAAGATGGCCGGGTATTCGTGCTCAAGCCCGGTATGAGCTATCAGGTGGCCGATGGTGCTGAAGCGCATCGCTCCTCGACATCGGCTGGCGCGCGCTTGTTCGTGGTGGACTGAGTCGCGATGCTCTGGCGTATAGCTGCCGATGCGCTGGTGCTGGTGCACCTGGGCTTCATTTTGTTCGTGCTGCTCGGTGGCTTGCTGTTGCTGCGCTGGCCGCGCTTGCTCTGGCTGCACCTGCCCGCAGTGGCCTGGGGTATCGTCGTGGAGTGCCTGCATCTGGGTTGCCCGCTGACGCCCTGGGAAAATCAGTTGCGCCGAGCGGCGGGGCAAGCTGGATATGAGGGCGGCTTCATCGAGCATTACCTGATACCGCTGATCTACCCGGCCGGGCTCACGCCGCAAATCCAGCTCTGGCTGGGAGCCATCGTCGTGCTGGTGAACCTGGCCGTTTACGCCTGGCTGATCTGGCGCTGGCGCAGCGGGCCGCGCGCCTGATTAGCCCAGCCTATTCATAAGCCTGATGAAGGCTCGGACCCTTTATCTCCTTCGCTACACTGCAGCCATCGCAACCAAACAATGAAGGCAGGGCTGCTATGCAAAACCGCATGATGATCACTGGCGCGGGCTCCGGCCTGGGGCGCGAAATTGCCCTGCGTTGGGCACGCGAGGGCTGGCAATTGGCGCTGGCCGACGTCAACGAAGCCGGCCTGGCGGAAACCTTGGGGCTGGTGCGCGAAGCGGGCGGCGACGGCTTCACCCGTCGTTGCGACGTGCGCGACTACAGTCAGCTGACCGCCCTGGCGCAGGCCTGCGAAGAGCAGTTCGGCGGTATCGATGTCATCGTCAACAACGCTGGCGTCGCCTCCGGTGGTTTCTTCAGCGAGCTGTCGCTGGAGGACTGGGACTGGCAGATCTCGATCAACCTGATGGGCGTGGTCAAAGGCTGCAAGGCGTTCCTGCCGCTGCTGGAAAGGAGCAAGGGCAAGATCGTCAATATCGCCTCCATGGCCGCGCTGATGCAGGGGCCGGGCATGAGTAACTACAACGTGGCCAAGGCCGGCGTGGTGGCCTTGTCGGAAAGCCTGCTGGTGGAACTGCGCCAGCTGGAGATCGGCGTGCATGTGGTCTGCCCATCCTTCTTCCAGACCAACCTGCTGGACTCTTTCCGTGGCCCGACGCCAGCGATGAAGGCCCAGGTGGGCAAGTTGCTGGAAAGTTCGCCGATCACTGCGGCGAACATCGCTGACTATATCCACGATGAAATGGCCAAGGGCAGCTTCATGATCCTGCCGCATGAAATGGGCCGTATGGCCTGGGCAATCAAGCAGAAGAACCCGCAGGCGCTGTACGACGAGATGGCCAAGATGGCCGAAAAAATGCGCGGCAAGGCCAAATCCGCCAGCTGACCGATAAGTCAGTTATTCATGCCTGCAGGCTTGCCTGGCGCGGCCTGCAGGGGTAGGGTGGCCGCCCCGGCCTGCCTGCCGTCATGACCATGGAACATTTGTGAAACCAGTCCCTCGGGTCCTGCTACTAGTGGCCCTGGTGCTGGCGGCGATCAATTTGCGCCCCGGCATCACCTCCCTCGCACCGCTGATCGAGCGTATTGCCGCCGAGCTGTCCCTGAGCCGCAGTTTCATCAGCCTGACCACCGCCCTGCCGGTACTGTGCATGGGGCTGTTGGCGCCATTGGCGCCGCGCCTGGCCGTGCGCTGGGGGCTCGAACGCACCATCGTGCTCTGCCTCGGGCTGATCGGCCTGGCGCTGCTGGCGCGTCTGGCCGCGCATCAGAGTGCAGTGCTGATCGGCAGCGCCATCGCCTTGGGCGCAGGCATAGCGGTTGCCGGGCCGTTGCTATCGGGCTTCATCAAACGCCATTTCGCCAGCCAGATGGGGCGCGTGGTCGGCTGGTACTCGCTGGGCATGGCCATCGGCGGTGCCGGCGGTGCGGTGCTCACGGCGCCGGCTACCGCACTGTTCGGCGATGCCTGGCACCTGGGCCTGGCGGTGTGGGCCGCGCCGGCGTTGCTCGGCGTGATGCTCTGGTTGTGGTTGCCCAATCAGGTGGGCGCTGCCGAGGCGCAGGAGAGCGCCGGCCTGCCCTGGCGGCAGCCACGCGCCTGGCTGATCAGTTGCTTCTTCGCCATTCAGGCGGGGCTGTTCTATGCCATCGCGACCTGGGCCGTGGCGCGCTACCACGAAGCCGGGCTGAGCGTGCTGCGCAGTAACTCGCTGCTCAGCCTGGCCATGCTGATGGGGCTGCCCAGCTCCTTCCTGCTGCCCTGGCTGGCGCAGCGCTACAACGCCCGTTACCCGCTGCTGCTGGCTTGCGGCGCGGTTACCTGCGGTTGTCTGGCGATGGTCACCTTCATGCCGCGTTTCGTTCCGGAGCTCTGGGCGCTGATCCTGGGCTTTTCGCTGGGCGGCTCCTTCGCCCTGTCGCTGGTATTGCCGCTGTACGAAGCCGGCTCGCCGATGGCGGTCAGCCGCTGGACGGCGATGATGTTGTTCACCGGTTACTGCCTTGGCTGCCTGACGCCGATTCTGACCGGCCTGGCTCGCGATCTGTCCGGCAGCTACCGCCTGCCGTTCGCAGTGCTCACTGCGCTGGCGCTGGTGATGACGCTGGTGGCCTGGTTGCTGGGGCGTAGCAGGCGCAAGGCGCGCTGAAGAATTCGCTCCCGTTCCTTTCTTGCCCTGGCGTGCTGTGTTAGAAGGCTTGCTGCTTTTTCAGGAGTGCCGGTGTGGAGTCCGAATCCATCGTCTATGGCTGCATCCGCGACTGGCCCTCGGATGACCCCGAGCAGAGTCGTCTGCGCCGTGAAACCAACCATGGCGTGTTGGCCGAACTGCCCTCGGGCGATCTCTGGCCCTTTCTGGGGCGCGAGATGTTCTCTTTCTGCGAGCTGCCGGGGGCGGGCCTTTACCAGACCCAGGTAATCCACTTCGGCGCCAGCTACGGCGCAGTGGAGTATGAGTGGAACCTGTGGATCGAAGCCTTCGAGGCGCTACTCAAGCGCCTGTACTGGACCAGTGCCGTGGTGCATCTGGAAACCGAACTGAACGGCCTGCATACCTTTCGCTGGGAATCCGACAACGGCTTTCACAGCCCCCAGGAAGGTGCGCTGCGAGTGCGCTGTGCGTGGGAGCGAGAGGGAATGTTGCGTAGCTGAGACAGAGTTTTCGGTACAGCTATAAATGGCAGATACCGGCGCTGTCGCGGGCTGTCGAGGGCGCTCCCGCGTGGCAGGAGCGCCCTCGGTTTGGGTTACTGCTGAGCCCACTTGAGGAAGGCGCTGCGGCTTTCCGGCGTGAGCAGGTTCCACATCTGCTGCAGGGTGGTCAGGGTGGCGTCGTTATGCGGCAGGGCAGCGGCCTGGGCCGGAGCCGGAGTCAGAGCGACCGCCTGTGGTGCGGTCGCTGCGGTGGCACCCAGCGGTGCGACGTTGGTGGCCTGCGCAGCGACTTCGCTGGAGCCCATCAGTACGCTAAATGCCGAAACGTTGCGATTACCTGCTTCGGCGTCCTTGCGTTCGCCGGTGCGGGTGTTCACGGCCCAGGCCGGAAAGTCTTCTTCGAACTTCTGGGCTTCGGCCAGGTTGGCCGGACGCTTGAACTCCAGGCGCCACAGATCGCCGGGCTTGCCGTCGATGGTGAAGATGGCGGTGCGGCTGCGCACCACTTCGTGGCTCATGCCGCCGGCGATGTCGAAGCCGTTCTTGTAGAAAGCGTGGATCTGGTAAGCGCCCGGCTGCAGCAGCAGCTCCTTGTCGTTCAGGCCGGAAGCGGCAATGGCGGCGGAGTAGGGCTGGCCATTGATGCTGCGGATTTCCAGCTCGCCGGGTACGACCACGGTGAGGACCTGGTTCTGCGGCAGCGGTGCGCCGGAATACAGTTGGACTTTGGGTTGCTGGGCGCAGGCGGCCAGCAGGCCAGCCATGGCGATTACGAACAAGCGGCGCATGAAAACTCCTAAGTACGAAGGTCCGCCGATGCTCGGCGGGCTGGGGTCGATGACATTCCGGAAACAAGAATAAGACGGCCAGGTGTCAGTTAAATGACAAACCGGGCTGCCCCTCGCGGAGCAACCCGGTTTGTTTTATCTGTTCCGCAAGCGGGATCAGAAGTCGTAGCGCAGACCTACGGTGAAGCCGGCAGCTTTTTCGCCAGCGGCTTCGTTCACGCCGTTAACGATGGACTGGTTGCTCGGGGTAGCGGTACGCGACTGCATCCACGGCGAGTAGGCGACGTTGGAATCGTTGTCGACGACGGCGTAGTTGGCGTAGACGCGCACGGCCTTGTCCAGCTTGTGCTCGATACCCACGACCCACATGTCGGCATCGGAGTTGTCGGCGTCGCTGTCGTTGGTCATATAGGTGGCTTTCAGAGCGGTGTTCTTGGCAATCGCCAGTTCGCCACCGATGCCGTAGACGTCGAAGGTGCCGGCGTCGCGCTGAGCACTGGTGGTGCCGGATACACCTTCGAAATCGGTGCTCTGGTAGAAACCGACCAGCTTGAAGGCATCGGTCAGCTTGTAGGCAACGGCTGCGCGGACGGAGTCAGCCTTGCCACGCAGGGTGTCTTCTTCCACTTTCTCGTAGGCCAGGGAGGCTTCCAGCGGGCCGCCGATGTAGTTCAGCGAGGTGCTGAAGGCATCGCTGTCTTCGTTGTTGGCGGGGGTGTCGGTGATGTTCAGCGACTGGCCCTTGTACATCGAGTAGGCCACTTTAACGTTGAAGCCGTTGAAGTCCGGGGTGGTGTACTGGATGGTGTTGTCGTAACGCTCGTCCAGACGGCCGGCGGTGACGCGAGCCAGGTTGTTCATGTCGCCGACCTGGTCGCCGAACAGGTTGAACGGACCACGGGCTACCTTGAACGGGCTGTCGAAACGACCGACCTGGATGGCGCCGAAGTTGCTGCTCAGACCCACGAAGGTGTCGCGGGTGGCGAAGTCGGTACCGCCGCTCGAGGCGCCAGTGGTGAAGTTGATTTGTTGTTCGATCTGGAAGAACGCCTTCAGATCCGGGTTGATGGCGTGGTCGCCTTTGAAGCCCAGTCGCGAGGAGTTGCTCGACAGGTTGGTTTCGGAGTACTTGGCACCATCATCGAGGTAATCCACCGACACATGTGCACGGCCATAGACGGTCACGTCTGCCATTGCCACAGCCGGTACCGCCAGAGCAGCACCCACAGCAACCGCAATCAACTTCATCTTCATCGAAAAAACTCCTTCGTTTTATGAAACGCCGTCATTGCCTGTGGCATGACATCGTCTGTTTGGACGGAGGCGATTATGGAAATCCGATATGACAGAAGGCTTGCTGCCGTGTGACATTTTCGAGTCAGGGGAACTTTTTTAAAAACATATGCTTAGGAAGTTTTTTTGAATCTTTTAGGCTGTTTTTAAGGGGGTCGGAGAAGTCCCGCGGCGACTGTATAGGGGCATTGTTAAAGTTTCGAGAAAAGCGCAGCGTGGGCCACGTCCTGGATGAAATTTCGTCATGTTGCTCTCGCCCCGAGCGGATTCCTGTTCTATTGACGTGCTGATAACCTGATTCGCTCAGGGAGAACCCATCCCTTTCTGGAGTGCAGTTGTGACCTTGTTCGTTGCCGATTCGCTGTCCAGCGTTAGCGCAGGCCCATGGAATGCGTTGCTGACCGATTCACAACCTTTCCTGCGCCACGCCTTCCTCGCTGCGTTGGAGGAAAGCGGCAGTGTGGGTGGGCGCAGCGGCTGGCAGTCGGCGCACCGCCTCTGGCTCGATGATCAGGGCGGGGTCCGGGCTGCCATGCCGGCCTATCTCAAGCAGCACTCCTATGGCGAATACGTATTCGACCACGGCTGGGCAGACGCCTGCCGCCGTGCGGGCATTGCGTACTACCCCAAGCTGCTCGGGGCTGTACCCTTTTCACCCGTTAGCGGGGCACGCCTGCTGGGCGACGCGCAAAGCGCCGGCAGACTGCTCGATTCCCTGGCCGCGGGTCTCGCAGAGGAGGGCCTGTCGGGTCTGCACGTCAACTTCACCCGCCCCGCCTGCGATGAACTGTTCGAAGGGCGCGAGGGCTGGCTCGAGCGCCTCGGCTGCCAGTTCCACTGGCACAACCGCAGTTATCGCGATTTCCAGGACTTTCTCGATGCGCTCAGCTCGCGTAAGCGCAAGCAGATGCGCAAGGAGCGCGAGCAGGTCGCGGGGCAGGGCATCGATTTCGACTGGCGACGCGGCCATGAGTTGAGCGAGGCGGACTGGGACTTCGTCTACCACTGCTATGCCAACACTTATCATGTACGCGGCCAGGCACCCTATCTGACAAGGGAATTCTTCAGCCTGCTGGCCGAACGCATGCCGGAGATGATCCGCGTGGTGTTCGCGCGGCAGCAGGGGCGGCCGCTGGCCATGGCCTTTAGCCTGGTCGATGGCGAAACCTTCTACGGCCGCTACTGGGGCTGCCTGGCCGAGTTCGACCGCCTGCATTTTGAAACCTGCTTCTATCAGGGCATGGAGCTGGCCATCGCCGAAGGTTTGCAACGCTTCGACGCCGGGGCCCAGGGGGAGCACAAACTGATACGCGGTTTCGAGCCGGTCATCACCCGTTCGTGGCATTATCTCTGTCACCCAGGGTTGTATGCTGCAGTCGCCGAGTTTCTCGAACAGGAGCGCTCTGGCGTGCGGGCTTACGCGGAACAGGCGCGCGGTTATCTGCCTTTTCGCCAGGCCAGTGGGGACTGATCGAGCGATCAGGTTATCGTGCTGGCGCCGAAACAGCTGTTTGCCGGAAGTTCCCCGTGTCGGAGATTTCTGCAAAAACTCCAGAGCTTTCAGCAAGAAGCCCGTTCACCTCTGCCACTAAATTCCGCCCTTCACTTTCGTTACGACCGTTTTGTCTGCGCCGATTGGTCAGACCAGCTTTGCTGGGCTAGACCGATAATAGACGTGCATGCAGCCGAAGTAGGGTGGTAACGCGATTCGGTGGCCGCAGGCGTAAGCCAGGGAGGTCAGGGAAAGTGCTCAGGCACTTGCCGATGCAGTGACGAAGTGGTGGAGATTTTCACTGCGCCGGTATCTGTCCCTGATCGTGCTCGCCAGGCATCGGTGTGACGAGGAAAGAAACCGGAGCCCCGTATCCGCGAACGCGGGTGCGCTTTGCCAAGCCGGGCACGGTGCCCAAGAACAACAAACGAGAGGGGAGCCCCCCAAATGACAGCTAGTACTCCAATGCTCGTCACCTTCGTGGTGTACATCGCAGCCATGGTGCTGATCGGCTTGATCGCCTATCTGCGTACCAAGAACCTTTCCGACTACATTCTCGGTGGCCGCAGCCTCGGTAGCTTCGTTACCGCGCTGTCCGCCGGCGCTTCCGACATGAGTGGCTGGCTGCTGATGGGCCTGCCGGGCGCGATTTTCGTCGCCGGCATCTCCGAAAGCTGGATCGCCATCGGCCTGGTGGCGGGTGCCTACCTCAACTGGCTGTTCGTTGCCGGCCGTCTGCGCGTGCAAACCGAGCACAACGGCAATGCCTTGACCCTGCCGGACTACTTCACCAACCGTTTCGAAGACAACAGCCGCATCCTGCGCATCTTTTCGGCGCTGGTGATCCTGGTGTTCTTCACCATCTACTGCGCCTCCGGCGTGGTAGCCGGTGCCCGCCTGTTCGAGAGCACCTTCGGCATGTCCTACGAGACCGCACTGTGGGCCGGCGCCGCTGCGACGATCGCCTACACCTTCATCGGGGGCTTCCTGGCAGTGAGCTGGACCGATACCGTGCAGGCCACGCTGATGATCTTCGCGCTGATCCTGACCCCGGTGGTGGTGATGATCGCCACCGGCGGTTTCGATCCGGCCATGGCTGCCATCGAGGCGGTCGATCCTACCAACTTCGACATGCTCAAGGGCGCGACCTTCGTCGGCGTGATCTCGCTGATGGCCTGGGGCCTGGGCTACTTCGGCCAGCCGCACATCCTGGCGCGCTTCATGGCCGCCGATTCGGTCAAGTCGATCCCGGCTGCGCGCCGCATCTCCATGACCTGGATGGTCCTGACCCTGGCCGGCGCGGTTGCCGTAGGCTTCTTCGGCATCGCCTACTTCTCGGCGCACCCGGAAGTCGCCGGCCCGGTCGGCGAGAACCCGGAGCGCGTGTTCATCGAACTGGCCAAGCTGCTGTTCAACCCGTGGATCGCCGGCATCCTGCTGTCCGCCATTCTGGCTGCGGTGATGAGCACCCTGAGCTGCCAGCTGCTGGTGTGCTCCAGTGCGCTGACCGAGGACTTCTACAAGGCCTTCCTGCGCAAGGGTGCCTCGCAGACCGAACTGGTCTGGGTCGGTCGTGGCATGGTGCTGCTGGTGGCGCTGGTCGCCATCGCTCTGGCTGCCAATCCGGACAACCGTGTACTCGGCCTGGTGTCCTACGCCTGGGCCGGCTTCGGCGCCGCGTTCGGGCCGGTGGTCATCCTGTCCCTGCTGTGGAAGGGCATGACCCGCAACGGCGCGCTGGCCGGTATGCTGGTCGGCGCCACCACCGTAATCGTGTGGAAGAACTGGATTGGTCTGGGTCTGTACGAGATCATTCCGGGCTTCATCCTCGCCACCCTGGCCATCGTCATCTTCAGCCGTATCGGTCAAGCGCCGAGCCCGTCGATGCTGAGCCGCTTCGACAAGGCCGAGAGCGAATACAAGTCGGCCTGACCTTGCCGGCTTGACTCGAAGGCGATGACTACCAGGTAGTCATCGCCTTTTTCGTTTGCGGCTCTAAGATATGCCTACCATTTTCGACGGATGCTCTCATGACCAGCAATGATCCACTCCACGGCCTGACCTTACAGGCGATTCTCACCGCGCTGGAGGAGCGCATCGGCTGGGAGGGGCTGGCCCGAGAGGTCGATGTGCGCTGTTTCAAGCATGAGCCGAGCACCAAGTCGAGCCTGACCTTTCTGCGCAAGACGCCCTGGGCGCGGGCCAAGGTCGAACAGCTCTACCTGCAGCAATTCAAGTCCTGAAATCGCGCGGGTCAGTTGATCTCCAGCCCCAGCGCCTGCAACGCCTGTCGGTAGCTGTTACCGGCCATGCGCAGGCCGTTGTTGTGGTTGGCGCCCTCGATCAGCAGCAACTGCTTCGGCTCGCTGGCCGCATCGAACAGCGCTTCACTGAAGCGTGAGGGCACGTAGCGGTCGTTGCGCCCATGCGCGATCAGCACCGGGATGCCGACCTCGCCGATCTTGCTCAGCGAATCGAACTCCTGAGACAGCAGCCAGCGAACCGGCAGCGAGGTGTTGGCCACTGCGGCGGCCACATCGCCCAGATTGGTGAAGCTGGATTCGACGATCAGGCCGGCGGCCTGCGCTCGATCTTCGCCCGCCAGTTCGTGCGCCAGATTGACGGCTACCGCGCCGCCAAGCGAATGGCCATAGATGAAGCGTTTGTCCGCTTCGGGCTGCAGGCGAGCCAGGTGTTCCCAGGCAATCAGCGAGTCCTGATAGACGCTGCGCTCGGAGGGCAGGGCGCCACGGCTCTGGCCGAAGCCGCGATAATCCACCGCCAGTACCGAGAAGCCCATGGCGTGCAACTGCTCGATGCGAAACAGCTGGCCTGTCAGGTTCCAGCGCGAGCCATGCAGATAGAGCAGCGCCGGGGCATCCTTGCGGGCTGCCGGCCACCACCAGGCGTGCAGGCTTTCATCGGCGCCCAGGTTCGGCGATTGCAGTTGCACGTCCTCGATGCCGGTGGGCAGGCCACTGAACCAGCGGGCGGTACCGGGCTCGATGCGAAACACCAACTCGCGCTCGGTCTGCTCCAGTTTGGCGCAGCCAACGGGTATCAGCACCAGCAGGCAGGCCATCACGATCAGGCTCAGGCGACGGCGGCGTAGCAGGGCAAACCAGGATGAGCGCATCGGGGATACTCATGAACAGCAACGAATGATGCAGCGATGGACTGCACAACCGATGCCGGGTTTCGCCAGTCGCCGGCCGCTGTGGTTACCGGGTATTACCGCCTGCTGATCTGCACCGGACTCAGCGCCGTATCGCAGAGCGTGGCGCTACCCGGTTCGAGATAGGGCGCGAGTATCGGCGCCATGCCCTTGAGCACCTGTACCGGCAACGCCGAGGTGAAGGTGAAACGCTCGGCCTCACGCCCCGGTACGAAAGCGGTGAGGGTGCCGTAGTGCCGCGGGCCGAGAAAGAACACGAAGGTGGCCGTGCGGTTCATCGCCCTGGAGCTAATCACCCGGCCGCCTGCACCGACGCTTTCGATGCGATTGTCGCCGGTACCGGTCTTGCCGCCGAGCGTCAGGCTCTGGCCGTCTTGCAACTGGAAACTGCCCTGCAGGCGCCGCGCGGTACCGCCTTCGACGACCTGGGAAAGGGCGTTGCGCAGCGCCGCGGCGACTTCCGACTGCATCACCCGCTTGCCACCATGAATATCGCGCTCGACCCGCGTTTCGTAAGGCGTGTCGGCGGCGAAGTGCAGCTCGTCGATGCGCAGTACCGGCTGCCGGATACCGTCGTTCTGGATGATGCCCATCAGTTCGGCGAGCGCTGCCGGCCGGTCACCGGAGCTGCCCAAGGCGGTGGCCAGCGATGGAACCAGATGCTGGAAGGGGTAGCCGAGGTTCTTCCAGCGCCGGTGGATGTCGGAGAAGGCTTCGACTTCCAGCATGATGCGGATGCGGCTGTCACGCGCGCTCTTGTGCCGGCTGCGGAACAGCCAGCCGTAGACTTCCTGACGCTCGTCGACGCTGGCGGCTACGGCGTCGTTGAAGTTCGCCTGCGGATTGTCGATCAGGTAACCCAGCAACCACAGTTCCAGCGGGTGAACGCGGGCAATGTAGCCCTGATCCGGTAGGCTGTAGGCTCCGGGGCCGTAATTCTTGTAGAGGCGAGCGATCCGTTGGTCGCTGAGTTTTTCCTGCGGCAGCTGCGCGCGCAGGAATGTGGCAAAAGCTTCCTCGTCGGCCTGCGGCAGCAGATAACGATGCACGGCGCCCAGGCGCACCGAGGTCTGGCGCAGGCCGCTGATGAAGGTCTCCAGGCGCTGCTGCTCTGCCTGGCCTTGGTACTTGCGCCAGAAGCGCAGCAGGAAGGTGCGCCCCTCGCGGTCGGCGAAGCGCTGCAGGTATTCCTGACGGCGCGGATCCTTGTCGTCCTTGAGCAATTCGGCGCTGCTTTGGTAGCTGCTGTAGCGCACCAGGTCGCGCATCAGACGTACGAAGGGCAGGTTGATCGACTCGCGCAACGACTCGCGCAGGGTCGGGTTACGGCCGTTGTCCTCGCGGCGGAAGTTGCCGAAGATATGCAGCCCGCCGCCGGTGAAGAAGCGCTCATGTGGGCTGGCCGAATAGCGCCGTTCCAGCGCGGCTTCGAGCATGCTGGCCAGGCCAGCGCCAGGGTTGGCCTGCAGATAGGAGATGGCCCAGCGGCTGAGGTAATCCTGCTCGGCGATTTCCACCTGGCGCAGCTCGGCCGGGCTCTTGTCGGCGTGGCGCTGATGCAGCTCGGCGATGATTTCCAGATAGGTGGCCAGCACTCGCAGTTTGGCGGTAGAGCCGAGCTCCAGCTTGCTGCCTTCGTTGATGTCGAAAGGCTGGTCGGTGCTGTCGGTCTGCACCCGCACCCGGCTGCCTGTCGGCGTGCGTTCGAACAGGGTGAAGCTGTAGCGCACTTCAGCAGTCTTCTGCGGCGACAGCAGGCGTTCGCCGAACAGGCCGATCTGCCCGGCGAATTCCGGATTCGCCAGGTCCTGCAGGTAGGTGCTGACCTGCTGCTGCAGATCGCGCTGCAGGGTGCTGCGCGCAGCCAGATCGAGGCGATCGAGGTCGTAGAACGGCATGCCCAGCAGGTTGGACAGGCGTGAGCGCGCCACGCTTATGCCTTTGTCGCTTTCCACCGCACGCAGGTTGGGTTCCTGTTGCCAGTCGCGATATTGCAGTTTCTGCGCGAGGGCCGCGTCGCGCAGGTCGGCATCGATCAGGCCGCCGCCGGCGAGCAGACGAATATGGCTTTCGGTCAGCGACTCCATGTCGTGTCGCCCTTGCGCGAGGTAATAGGAGGGCCGGCGTTGGGCGATCATCAACGACAGCATCTGCCGTAGGGCCAGGCCACGCTCGGCTAGGCTGGCGTCGGGCGAGCGGCGCGGATCGAGCAGGGCGTTGCTGCGCTCGAAGTCGGCGCCGTACCAGATGCGCAGGCCATCGGCCAGGCCGTGCACCTCACCGTGGCCGGGCGCGGCGGACAGCGGCACGCTGTTGAGGTAGTCGCGGACGATGCGCTGGCGCGCCTCCAGTGTCTGCGGCCCGTGCTGGTAGGCGCGCACGCTGGCGGACAGCATCTGCCGCAGTTTTTCCCCGGCAGACAGTGTCAGCCCGTCTGGCGAGTGGCGGTACTTCTCCAGCTGAGTGGCCAGGGTGCTGCCGCCAGCGGACTGGTCCTGCACGTCGAGCATCTTGCCGAGTTGCGATAGCGCCGCCATGGCGAAGCGCGGCCAGTCCACCGCCGGGTTGGCCAGCGGCTGCGACGGGTCGAGCAGGTGGCGGTTCTCGATGAACAGCAGGCTGTTGACCACCAGTGGCGGGATGCTGGCGAAGTCGGCGTAGCCCTGCTGCGGGTAGCGAAACTCGTAGTAGGGCGTGCCGCGGCAGTCGCTGATGGTCAGGCCGCTCTGGCTCTTCTCGGTAAAGGGTGGGAACAGGCCGCGGCGACTGTAGGCCATCAGCTCGTCGGAGAAACGCGCCTGCTCGGTGATCTGGTGATCGCGCTGCTGCAGGCGCTCCAGCATCAGTGGCAGGTAGGCATAGCCCTGGCGTTTGTCGAAGGGGCCATCGCTCGGGTACAGGATGTTTTCGCTGGGGCCGGGTTCGACCTGATAGGTGAGGCTTGCGGCATAGCGGCTTAGTTCGCGCGACTGGAAATGTGCGCTGCGCGATTCGAACACCAGCAGCGCGGTGCCAGCCAGCACCAGCGATACCAGCAGCAAATACAGGCTCAGACGCCAGTGACGCCCTGCCGAAGCCGGCTTTCGCTGAGCTTGTGCGCTGGCCGATGAGGCCAGTTCACGCTGCTGCGAATTCACTTGCCATGATGCGCCCATAAATCACCGGCCTGGTCTGTCAGCATCATATAAACCGCGAGATTGCCTCTTGCCGGAAGCTGACCCTGGGTCGGCTGGGCTGCGGTCGTCTCGTCTGCCTCACTATCAGCGTAGACGCTGGCGCGGCGTCTGGCTGGCGCTTTTTGCAGGTTGCGCGGCTTTTACCTCGATTGCGAGCAGGCCTGCTAGACTCGCAGGATTGCATCGATGCAGGGAATCGGCATGCAGCGCGACCATCGTGAACAGCTTCAGCAAAGCTGGCAGGCCAACGCCGATGCCTGGGCTGCCGCAGTGCGCGAACAGCGTATCGAAAGCCGGCGCCTGGTCACCGATGCGGCCATCATCCAGGCCGTTCTGGCGCTGCAACCCAAGCGAGTGCTGGATATTGGTTGCGGCGAGGGCTGGCTGTGCCGTGGTCTGGCCGAGCATGGCATCGAGCCGGTCGGGGTGGACGCCTCTGCGCCGCTGATCGAAGCAGCCCGCGCAGCGTGCGACGGGCGCAGCCAGTACCGCGTCTGTGGGTATGCCGAGCTTGAGGCGCATGCCGAGCAACTTGGGCGTTTCGAGGTGCTGGTGTGCAATTTCGCCCTGTTCGAGGAGCCGCTGCAGCCGTTCCTGCGCAGCCTGCACGCGTTGCTCGCACCTGGTGGCAGCCTGTTGATCCAGACCCTGCATCCCTGGCGCGCCAGCCATGGCGAGCCCTATCAGGACGGTTGGCGGGTCGAGGATTTCGTCGGTTTCGGCGAGGGTTTTCAGGCGCCCATGCCCTGGTTCTTCCGCACCCTCCAGTCCTGGCTGTCGCTGATCGGTGAGACCGGCTGGCGGCTCGAATGGCTGCAGGAGCCGCTGCATCCCGAGAGCGTGCAGCCGGTGTCCTTGCTGTTGTTGCTCAAGCCACTCTGATCATGCAACTGCTGCTCAACCTCGACGTTCCCGATCTGCCGGCCGCGGTGGCCTTCTATCAGCAGGGTCTTGGCTTAAGCGTGGGGCGCGTGCTGTTCGACGGCTCGGTGGTCGAGATGCTCGGCGCAGCCGTACCGCTCTATTTGCTGCACAAGGTGGCCGCCACTCGACCCTGCCCAGAGGCAGACGTGCAGCGCGACTATCGCCGGCACTGGATGCCGCTGCACCTGGATCTGGTCGTCGCTGACCTCGACGCTGCGCTGGCTCGGGCACTGGGTGCAGGCGCACAGCAGGAAGGTGAAATCCATGAATATGACTGGGGGCGCCTGGCCACGCTGAGTGATCCCTTCGGTCACGGGCTGTGCCTGCTGCAATGGCGTGGCGAGGGATATGACCTGGTCACAACCCATGGGGGAGCTATCGATGCGCAGAATTGAGTTGGCAGGCACACAGGTGCCGGTGATCGGCCAGGGGACCTGGCGTATGGGCGAGGACGAGCGCCAGCGTACGCGTGAAGTCGCGGCGTTGCGTGAGGGGCTCGATCTCGGTCTGAGTCTGATCGATACCGCCGAAATGTATGGCGAGGGCGGCGCGGAGCAGGTGGTGGGCGAGGCCATCACCGGGCGTCGGGACGAGGTGTTTCTGGTCAGCAAGGTCTATCCGCACAACGCCAGCGTGGAAGGTGTTCAGGCGGCCTGTGAGCGCAGTCTGAAGCGCCTGGGTTGCGAGCGCATCGACCTGTACCTGTTGCACTGGCGCGGCCGCTATCCGCTGGCGGAAACCGTCGAAGGTTTCGAGCGCCTGCGTGAACAGGGCAAGATTGGCGCCTGGGGCGTCTCCAACTTCGACCTGGACGATCTGCTCGAGCTGGATCAGCCAGCGTGCCGGACCAACCAGGTGCTGTACAACCTGGAGGCGCGCGGCATCGAGTATGACCTGCTGCCCTGGCAACAGCGCGCCGGCATGCCGCTGATGGCCTATTGTCCGCTGAGCCAGGCGGGCGCCTTGCTGCATGAACCCGTGCTGCGACAGGTGGCTGAGCGGCATGGGGCTACGCCGGCGCAGATTGCGCTGGCCTGGACGCTCAGGCAAGACGGCGTGATTGCGATTCCCAAGGCCGTAGGCAGCGCGCACCTGCGCGACAACGCCGCGGCGGCTGCCATCATCTTGAGTGCGGACGACCTGGCCTTGCTCGATGCGGCCTTTGCGCCGCCACGTGGCAAGCGGCCGCTGGAGATGGTCTGAAAGGGCGCTACTGATCGTAAAGCGACAGGATGTCGTTTGGAATCAGTTGGCCGGATCGGCAGCCAGGCGTCCGGCGTCCTTGAGCAGCGCCTTGAGGAAGGCGTCCTGTAACTCGGGGTCGTTGCGCGTCAGCTCGATCAGGCTCTGTTCCAGCTCGCTGGCTTCCTCCTCCAGGTCGAGATCGGACAGGCGCTTGACCCGGTGCACCCATTGGGCCACGTCGTCGCCTTCGAGGTCGTCGAAGATCAGGTCATGCGCTTCATGCAGCTTGCCGCGAAGAGTGTGGCTGACCATCAGCGTCGTTTCGGCACGTGCGACATCATCGCCAAGGCGGTCTTCCACGCTTAGCTGCAGCATGTTCAGACGGGTGATGTCCTGCTCGGTGAACGGGCTGTCCAGCAGATTGAGGCGCAGCACACCGGTGCTGTCGGTGAGCAGCTCGAACTGCTGATCGCCCGTCCTGACCTGAACCGGGCGTTCGGCCCAGGGCAGGTTGATGTATTCCATGCGGCGATCGCGCTGAACCTCGTCGATGCTGGCGAGGTTCTGTTCGGCACGACCATTGGACTCGACGTTCATGAACGGGTTGAGGCCGGCCATGCCGTAGCTGATCCAGTCGCGGGTCGCGGTTTCCGGCAAGCTGCCGAGCAACACCACGTTGAGGATGTTCGCGCCGACACCGGCAACCACCGCGACCGCCCCCATCGGCACTTCATAGATCTCGCGCCAGGGCTGGTAAGGGGTGTAGCGGTCGTAGCGGCGGGTCACCTCGAAAGCCGTGACCTCGAAGCTCTTCTGGTCATGCACACGAATACGCCGTTGCGGCAGCTCCAATACCTTGGGCTCGCCGGCATCGATCTGCAGCTGGTGATCCAGCAGTTTGCGTTCGACGCGCTCCTCATGCTCGCTGCGTTGCGGCAGCTGGTTGGCGCAGCCGCTGAGGAAGACGGCGCCGCACAGGGCGGCGCCGATGAGGCAAAGGTTGCTGCTCGTGTACATGATGTCTCGGTAGGGCGTGATCAGCGACTGATACGGGCTTGCAGGAAGGACAGTATCTCGGCCAGCGGTACGGCTTGCGCTTCGGTCTCGGCACGGCTCTTGTACTCGAGGTTGCCCTCGGCCAGTCCACGGTCGCTGACCACCACGCGGTGCGGGATACCGATCAGCTCCATATCGGCGAACTTGATGCCGGGGCTGGTTTTCTTGTCGCGATCGTCCAGTAGCACCTCGAAGCCGGCTGCAGTGAGCTCGGCGTAGAGCTTGTCGGTGGCCTCGCGGACCTGCTCGGTTTCGTAGCGCAGCGGCACCAGGGCGATGTGGAACGGCGCCAGGGCATCGTTCCAGCGGATACCGCGCTCGTCGAAATTCTGTTCGATGGCCGCAGCCACCACGCGCGATACGCCGATGCCGTAGCAGCCCATGGTCAGGGTGACGGGCTTGCCGTTCTCGCCGAGAACCTGGCAGTTCATCGCCTCGCTGTACTTGGTGCCGAGCTGGAAGATATGGCCAACCTCGATACCGCGCTTGATCACCAGCGTGCCCTGGCCGTCCGGGCTGGGGTCGCCTTCGACGACATTGCGCAGATCGGCCACGGTCGGAACCGGCAGATCACGCTCCCAGTTGACGCCGAAATAGTGCTTGTCATCGATGTTGGCACCGATGGCGAAGTCGCTCATCAGCTCCACGGAGCGGTCGATGATCACCGGCAGCGGCAGGTTCAGCGGGCCGAGAGAGCCGGCGCCTGCACCGATGGCGGCACGCAGCTCGGCATCGGTGGCCATGGTCAGCGGATTGGCGACCTGCTCCAGATTGGCGGCCTTGATCTCGTTGAGCTCGTGATCGCCACGCACCACCAGCGCGATCAGCTTGCCTTCTTCGGCAGCATGAACGATCAGGGTCTTGATGGTCTTCTCGATCGGCAGGTTGAAGCCTTCGACCAGAGCAGCGATGGTTTTCGCGTCGGGGGTATCGACCAGGCGCAGCTCTTCGCTCGGCGCAGGGCGCTCTTTCTCGCGCGGCAGGGCTTCGGCCTTCTCGATATTGGCAGCGTAATCGGAGCTGTCGCTGAAGGCGATATCGTCTTCGCCGGAGTCGGCCAGCACATGGAATTCATGCGAGCCGGTACCGCCGATGGAGCCGGTATCGGCTTGTACCGGGCGGAAATTCAGGCCCAGGCGGGTAAACACGTTGCAGTACGCCTGGTGCATGCGGTCATAGGTTTCCTGCAGGGAAGCCTGGTCGGCATGGAAGGAGTAGGCGTCCTTCATGATGAACTCGCGACCGCGCATCAGGCCGAAGCGCGGACGGATCTCGTCACGGAATTTGGTCTGGATCTGGTAGAAGTTGATCGGCAGCTGCTTGTAGCTATTCAGCTCGTTGCGGGCCAGTTCGGTGATCACTTCCTCATGGGTCGGGCCGACGCAGAATTCGCGATCATGGCGATCCTTCACACGCAGCAACTCGGGGCCGTACTGCACCCAGCGGCCGGATTCCTGCCACAGCTCGGCCGGCTGGATGGCGGGCATCAGCACTTCCAGCGCGCCGGCGGCGTTCATCTCCTCGCGCACCACGGTCTCGACCTTGCGCAGCACGCGCAGGCCCATCGGCAGCCAGGTGTACAGGCCGGAGGCCAGCTTGCGGATCATGCCGGCACGCAGCATCAGCTGGTGGCTGATCACCACGGCATCGGAAGGGTTTTCTTTCAGGGTCGAGAGCAGGAACTGACTGGTACGCATGTTTGGCCGTTCTGTCGGTTGCTAGGGCTTGGAATAGGCCGGCATTGTACGGTGCCTATACAGTGGCGTACAGGCGTGGCGCGGGGCTACGAGCGCTGCTGCGTTCACCAGGAGGAATAATAGTGGGGCTGACTGCGCTTGAAGTCCAAACCCTGATTCGGGGTGGGCTGCCGATGGCCGAGGACATCGATCTGCGGATCGACCGGCTCGACGAGAAGGGCGTGCTAGCGCGGGTGCCCTTTCACGCCAAACTGGTGCGCCCGGGCGGGACGCTGTCCGGTCCAACCATCATGGCGCTGGGTGATGCAGCGATGTATGCGGTGGTGCTGGGGCGCCTGGGGCGGGTAGAGATGGCAGTGACGTCCAATCTCAATATCAACTTTTTGATCAAACCCAAACCGGTCGATTTGTTGGCCGAAGCGCGCATATTGCGGTTGAGTCGGCGTCAGGCTGTTTGCGAAGTTTCGTTATATTCGGATGGAAATGAGAATGAGTTGGTTGCGCATGTAACGGGAACTTACGCTTTGCCTCTCTAAATTGCTGAAGCGTAAATAAAGAAACCCGGCCTTGGCCGGGTTTCTCTGTGCTGCTAATCGAGTAGCGCTGAAGTTACAGAACGCTCAACGGGTATTCGACGATCAGGCGCAGGTCGTTGTTGTCTGAACCGTTGACCGAGTTGTACGCACTGTTGGCACGCCAGATGGCGCTACGAAGGCGGAACGACAGGTCTTTGGCGGCACCATCCTGAACGACGTACTTAGTTTCGAAGTTGAACTCGTGTTCTTTACCTTCGTCAGCGAAACCTACAACGTCGATATTGTCGCCGTAGATATAGCGAGTCATGAAGCTCAGACCCGGTACGCCATACTCGGCCATGTTCAGGTCGTAGCGAGCCTGCCAGGAGCGTTCGTCCTTGCCATTGAAGTCGGAGTATTGCACGGAGTTGGCCAGCCAGACGGTACCGCCGCCGTCTACGCCGTATTCATAGCCACGATCACCGCTCGAGCGCTGGTGGGCCAGGGTGAAAGTGTGGGCGCCCAGCGAGTAGGCAACTGCAAGACTCCAGATGGTGTTGTCTTGGTCGCTAGCAGTATTGGTGTAGGTCTTGTCGTAGTCGGTCTTGTAGACGTTGAAATCGAAGTTCAGAGCCTGCTCTTCGGCCAGAGACAGGTTGTAGTTGACGTTGCCGTAGTACTTCTTCCAGTAGTCCTCTACATCGGAGGCGTGGAATGCTGCACTCAGGTCATCGGTGAACGAGTAGGAAGCACCCACGATATTGGCGTACTTCAGGCCAGCTTCACCTTTGCCGTTGATGTCATCGCGGCTGGTGCCGGTCTGGCTGCTCATGGCGGTGAAGCGACCGGCGCTCAGTTCCAGGCCTTCAATTTCGTTACTTACCAGATAGGTACCGGTGGTGACTTCTGGCAGGATGCGGCTATCGTCGGTGGAGAATACCGGGCTGGCGGTGAACTGACTGCCATACTTCAGAACAGTGTCGGAAATACGCAGCTTGACAGCGCCACCAACCTCGGTCTGAGTATCGTCGCCACGACCGTCATCGGTCTGGGCGAACTGGCCAGTGCCGTAGCGACCGCGACCGCTGTCGAGCTTGATGCTGCTCAGGGAGTGAGCGTCGAAACCTACGCCTACGGTACCTTGGGTGAAGCCGGATTGGTACAGCAGGCGAATGCCCAGGCCGGTCTCTTCGCGATAACCTGCCGGATTGGCAGAAGTGCTTGCACCGTTCGAGGCGCCATTCTTGAAATCGCGGTTCATGTACAGAACGCGGTTGAAGATGTCGAAGCTGCTGTCTTCGAGGAAGCCGTTCGACTCGGACTGGCTGGACGCCACGGCCATTTGGCTGGTGCCCGCGGCTACTGCCAGGGCGATTACGCTCCACTTCATCACTTGCATCGTGATTGCTCCTTGGGTTTGGAAGAGTTGCGCTGCCCACTGTTTTTTTATATGGGCGGCTCTTTCTTTTTGTGTCGGCGCTAACTTATAGCACGCAGCCAATGTTGGCGATAGTTGCAGTCTATTCGTTGCGGCTTCGTTCATGCTTGTGTCGCATCGCGTGAGGAGGAATGTCGCAAATCTATAGCTCTGCACTTGCGTTTCGTTGCACCAACGTCTCCGCGGTTCTCGAGTGCCAAAGACCGCTGTTATTGGTCGACTGCACGGCTTGCCGGGCATTGCTCTCACAGATAGCAAAAGTCATGCTCAAAATCTGCTTCTCACTCTAAAACCTTGATTTTCGAGCGCAGAACAACTCGTTCTGCCGCGCAAATGCTGCCCTTGGCGCGAGTTTTCGAGGGGGTGATGGGGGCTGTGCAGGCTGCGGCCAGAGTGCTCTGTCAGTAAGCTGCCTGTCGCTTCGTCGGTAACGCTCGGCGCCGCCCCATTACGGGAAGAAACAAAATGGTGCACGCCTGCGGTGCGTGTGCGCCTGGCCTGCCTTGGGTTGGTGCGCGTTCGTCGGGTGATTTGTTCGCTGAGCCCGCGTATGCTGCGCGCCATTGCGTCGGTCCTCGCGGACCTACGCTTTGACGATCTGTATTGAAGGAGGAGCGCGCGATGTTCACCCTGGATTCACGGCTGCGGCAGGATTGCCTGCTGGTCGGGGAGTTTCCCCTCTGCCACCTGCTGCTGATGAATGACGCCAGCTACCCCTGGTTCATCCTCGTGCCCCGGCGTGCAGAGGTTAGCGAACTGTTCCAGCTCGATGCGCTTGACCAGCGTCAGCTCTGGCATGAAACCGCCTTGCTGGCCGAAACCCTCAAGGACACTTTTGCTGCCGACAAGATGAACGTGGCTACGCTGGGTAACGTAGTCAGCCAGTTGCACATGCATGTGATCGTGCGCCGTCGTGACGACGCCTCCTGGCCCGCGCCGGTCTGGGGTCGCCACCCTGCGCAGCCTTATTCCGAGCAGCAGGTGGTGCAGATCATCGACATGCTGCGTCTGGTGCTGATCAAGGATTTTCAATTCGCCGGAGCGTTCGCATGAGCCTGGAGTCGCGGATCATGGAGCTGGAAAGCCGCCTGGCCTTTCAGGATGACACCATTCAGGCGTTGAGCGATGAGCTGGTCGAGCAGAACCGCCGCATCGAGCGGATGCAATTGCAATTGGCTGCTATGGCGCGTCGTCAGGAAGAGTTCAATGGGCTCGCGGGGATTGCCCAGGACGAAGCGCCACCACCGCACTATTGATACGAAAAAGCCCGGTTTCCCGGGCTTTTTCTTGCGTGCCGCTCAGCGTCGTGAGGGCGCTGCCGCAATCACATCTTCCGCCTGCAGGCCCTTGTCACGCTGCATGACGGAGAACTCCACGCGTTGACCTTCGATCAATACGCGATGACCCTCGCCGCGAATGGCACGAAAGTGCACGAAGATGTCTTCGCCCGAGTCTCGGGAAATGAAGCCGAACCCCTTTGATGTGTTGAACCACTTGACCGTCCCGGTCTCGCGATCTTCCTGAGGTGTGCTGGAACTGGTTTGCGCAAAAGGCTGCTGTTCTTTGGTCTGCGGTTGTGCGCGCAGCTGGGCGGCAAGGCTCAGTAGCACGGCGACGACCGAGGTCAGCAAAGGCAGCCAGATAGCCGGCTGGCCACCGATGCTGGGTAGCGGTGCGAGCAGGATCAGGCTCTGGACCACGGCAGCCAGGATCAGCAAAGCCGAGGACAGGCCCAGCAACTGCTGGCGTGTGGCTGCTGCATTCTGCTGCTGTGCGGCGGCGAGCAGGTTCAGCAGGCCGGTCAGGGCCAGGTAGATGGCATCCGGGGTGCTCAGGAACGAAGTGGAAATACCGGGTACGGCGGACAGCAGCAGGGCGGCGAACCCTGTCACGAGATGGGCAATCTTCAACATCTTCGACGAACTCACTGATTGAATGATGACTCAAGGTGTTGCGGAGGGAGCGCGCTTCACTGGTGGCCAGCTGAACGGCCATAACGCGCGCCGCTATACAGGTTGGCGACGCCGCGGGATGGTAACGCGGCGTGCGAAGCTATTTAACAGCAAAGGCAGGGGCTTCTCAAATCAAGCGGTTAGCATCTTTTCGCTGGTGATCGGATGGACCTGATTGCGGCCAGCGCGCTTGGCCTGATAGAGCGCGTCATCGGCGCGGGTCAGCAGCGATTCGAAGGTGTCGCCAGTTTCGGCCATGGCGCAGCCAAAGGAGGCGGTGATGCTGTCCAGAATCTGGTCGGTGCGGCGCACCTTGACTCTCAGGGACTGGATCTTGTTGCGCAGTTGTTCGGCGAAACCTACAACCTCGCTGAGGTGGGGGCAGTTGCGCAGTACCACGCAAAACTCTTCGCCGCCGTAGCGCGCAGCAAAGGCCTCCGGCGGCAGCAGGTCGCGCAACAGTTGGCCGACGTGTTGCAGCACGCGATCACCCAGCGGGTGACCGTACTGGTCGTTGAACTGCTTGAAGTGGTCGATATCCAGAATCACCAGAGCCAGGCCCTGTTGTGATTCGTGCAGGGCGCGTTCCAGCAGACGAGTGAAGGCATGGCGGTTGAACACGCGGGTCAGGCTATCGAGCGTGGCTGCCAGATGGGCACGCTCCAATTGGCTGCGTAGATGGGTAATTTCCTGTTGTGCGGTGCGCAGACGATAGAGAAATTTTTCCTGCTGATCCTGCATCAGCTGGGTGCTTTCCTGCAGTTCGCTGAGCACGCTGGGCAGGTCGTCGATGATAGGCTCCTGCAGGGCATTCAGGCCTGGCTCAGGCTCTGCTGGTAGTGCTGGCTGCCAATCACGCTGCGTGAAACGTCGTCTTCGATATCGTCGACCAGTTCGATGACCTGTTGCTGACCGGCGCGTGCCTCATCCAGTTCGCCACGGATGATGTAGTCGCGAAACAGCCGGCTGGCGGTTTCCGGAGGAAACACGTCGAAGTCTTCGACCACCTTGTCCATGCGGCGGTTGAGTTCTGGCTCGCTGCCTCGGCTGTAGGTGTACCACAGTGCGTAATGCACCGGATTGGGCGGGATGTCGTGGCGCATCATCAAGGGGACGGCCTGTTTCAGGAGCTCGGCCGCCTTGCGGGTTTCCTCCGGATACAGTTCGATGATGCTGGGCGGTTTGTTGGCTTGACTCATGGATGTCGACAACTCGATGGCGAATGGCCAGAGCATAGATCAGAGCGGGGTGGCCTGCCTAATGAAAAGGCCCGGATAACCGGGCCTTCGAGCATCTCAAGCTGCAAGCAGACTGCGCAGCATCCAGGCGGTTTTCTCATGCACCTGCATGCGCTGGGTCAACAGGTCCGCAGTGGGCTCGTCGCTGACCTTGTCCAGCAGCGGGAAAATGCCGCGGGCGGTGCGCACGACCGCTTCCTGACCTTGCACCAGTTGCTTGATCATTTCCTCGGCGCTGGGCACGCCTTCCTCTTCCTTGATCGAGGACAGGCGCGCGTAAGCGGCATAAGTCCCCGGAGCAGGGAAGCCCAGAGCACGGATACGTTCGGCGATTGCGTCAACCGCCAGGGCGAGTTCGGTGTACTGACCTTCGAACATCAGGTGCAGGGTGTTGAACATCGGGCCGGTAACGTTCCAGTGGAAGTTATGGGTTTTGAGGTACAGCGTGTAGGTGTCGGCCAGCAGGCGCGAGAGGCCTTCGGCGATGGCGGCGCGATCCTGTTCGGCGATTCCGATATTGATTTCCATGGCTTGTCTCCTTTCAGGTGAGCCCGGGGTTTCTATCCCGCAGTGTTGGGCAGAGCCTAGCACGCAGCGCGACGGGATGATCTTGGCTTATATCAATTAAAGCGATGTTTAGAGACTATCGATAACGCTCGGTTCACCCGGTTCCCGGCAATTGTTCGCGGCAGGGGTAGTAGCTCGGCTGCGTCATGACGATTTACGCTATATAATCCCGCTCTTTATCGAAGCGCGGCGTGCTGTTGGGCCTGTGCCGCGGTGTGGCTCCTGCCCATGGTGCTGGGGGCTACCTGACCTATCCAAGACCTTAGAGAAGCGAAACACGATCATGATGCGCAGCCACTATTGCGGCCAACTGAACGAGAGCCTGGATGGCCAGGAAATCACCCTTTGCGGCTGGGTACACCGTCGCCGCGACCATGGCGGGGTGATCTTCCTCGATATTCGTGATCGTGAAGGCCTGGCTCAGGTGGTGTTCGATCCGGATCGTGCCGAAACCTTCGCCAAGGCTGACCGCGTGCGCAGCGAATACGTGGTCAAGATCACCGGTAAGGTGCGTCTGCGTCCTGAAGGCGCGCGCAACGCCAACATGGCCAGCGGCGCCATCGAGGTGCTGGGTTACGAGCTGGACGTGCTCAACGAAGCGGAAACCCCGCCGTTCCCGCTCAACGAATATTCCGACGTCGGTGAGGAAACCCGCCTGCGTTATCGCTTCATCGACCTACGCCGTCCGGAAATGGCCGAGAAGCTCAAGCTGCGTTCGCGCATCACCTCGAGCATCCGACGCTATCTGGATGACAACGGCTTCCTCGACGTCGAGACGCCGATCCTGACCCGCGCCACGCCGGAAGGCGCACGCGATTATCTGGTGCCGAGCCGCACTCATCCCGGCAGCTTCTTCGCCCTGCCGCAATCGCCGCAGCTGTTCAAGCAACTGCTGATGGTGGCCGGCTTCGACCGCTACTACCAGATCGCCAAGTGCTTCCGCGACGAAGACCTGCGTGCCGACCGTCAGCCGGAATTCACCCAGATCGACATCGAGACCAGCTTCCTCGATGAAAAAGACATCATGGACATCACCGAGACCATGGTGCGCAACCTGTTCAAGGAAGTGCTGGACGTCGAGTTCGGCGAGTTGCCGCACATGACCCTGGCCGAAGCCATGCGCCGCTTCGGTTCGGACAAGCCGGACCTGCGTATCCCGCTGGAGCTGGTGGACGTGGAAGATCAGCTCAAGGACGTCGAATTCAAGGTCTTCGCGGGACCTGCCAACGACCCGAAATGCCGCGTCACTGCGTTGCGGGTACCGGGCGGGGCGAGCATGCCGCGCAAGCAGATCGACGACTACACCAAATTCGTCGGCATCTATGGCGCCAAGGGCCTGGCCTACATCAAGGTCAACGAGCGTGCCGCCGGTGTCGAAGGTCTGCAGTCGCCGATCGTCAAGAACATCCCGCTAGAAAACATCAATGTCATCCTCGACCGTGTTGGCGCTGTCGATGGCGATATCGTGTTCTTCGGCGCCGACAAGGCCAAGATCGTTTCCGAAGCCCTGGGCGCGCTGCGCATCAAGCTGGGCCATGACCTGAATCTGTTCACCTGCGAGTGGGCGCCGCTGTGGGTCGTCGACTTCCCGATGTTCGAAGAGAACGACGATGGCAGCCTGACCGCAATGCACCACCCCTTCACCTCGCCGAAGTGCACCCCGGAGGAGCTGGAGGCCAACCCGGCTACCGCGCTGTCGCGTGCCTACGACATGGTGCTCAACGGTACCGAGCTGGGTGGCGGTTCGATCCGTATCCATGACAAGGCCATGCAGCAGACCGTGTTCCGCGTGCTTGGCATCAGTGAAGACGAGCAGCAGGAGAAGTTCGGCTTCCTGCTCGATGCGCTGAAGTACGGCGCGCCGCCCCACGGTGGCCTGGCCTTCGGCCTGGATCGCCTGGTGATGCTGATGACCGGTGCGCAGTCGATCCGTGAAGTGATCGCCTTCCCGAAAACCCAGAGCGCGGCCTGCGTCATGACTCAGGCGCCGGGCATCGTTGACAACAAGTCGCTGCGCGAGCTGCATATCCGCCTGCGTGAGCAAGCCAAGGCCGAATAAGCCTGCAAAAGAAGCCTGGAAATCCCAGGCTTCTTCGTTATGGGGCGCCTGTTCGTGGCCCCTGCAATTCTCAAGTGGAAAATGGAGTGAGTTATGGCTGGTCATTCCAAATGGGCCAACATCAAGCACCGCAAGGGGCGTCAGGACGCCAAGCGCGGCAAGATTTTCACCAAGCTGATTCGTGAGCTGACGGTTGCCGCCAAGCATGGCGGGCCGATCCCGGCGGACAACCCGCGTCTGCGCCTGGCTGTGGACAAGGCGCTGACCAACAATATGTCGCGGGATGTGATCGACCGCGCCATCGCCCGTGGCGCTGGCAACAACGAAGCCGACAACGTCGTCGAATTCAGTTACGAGGGCTATGCACCGAGCGGTGTGGCGATCATCGTCGAGGTGATGACCGACAACCGCAACCGCACCGCCGCCGAAGTGCGGCATGCCTTCACCAAGTGCGGCGGCAACCTCGGCACCGATGGCTCGGTCGCCTACATGTTCGACCGCAAGGGGCAGATCAGCTTCGCTTCGGTGGATGAAGACGCGCTGATGGAGGCCGCACTCGAAGCCGGTGCCGACGATGTGGAGATGGGTGAGGAGGGGGCTGCCCTGGTATTGACCAGCTTCACCGAATTTCATGCTGTCAACGAGGCCCTGGCGGCTGCCGGCTTCAAGGCCGAGGAAGCGGAAATCGCCATGATCCCCTCGATCAGTGCGCCGATCGCTGATCTGGAAACCGCGCAGAAGGTGTTCAAGCTGATCGACATGCTCGAAGATCTGGATGACGTGCAAAACGTCTATCACAACGCTGAGGTTGCCGACGAGATCATGGAAGAGCTCGGCTGAGGCTGTAGCCCGGATGCAATCCGGGAAACATTCCCCGGTTTGCACCGGGGCTACGAAAGCCGGAGGCGCTATTCAGCGCTTCCGGCTTTTTTCATTCGGCTCTCCGGTTGGCGGATGACGTTGCCGAGGGCGCCCCGTATACTCGCCAACTGGATAAATAGACAGTTGCTGACATGACCCTGATCCTAGGTATCGATCCCGGCTCGCGAATTACCGGTTACGGTGTGGTGCGCGATACCGGGCGTGGTTGCGAGTACGTGGCTTCGGGCTGCATTCGTACCGGCAACGGACCTCTGGCCGAGCGCCTGCAGATCGTCTTTCGCGGCGTCAGCGAGGTGATTCGCACCCATGGCCCGGTGACCATGGGCATCGAGCAGGTGTTCATGGCGCGCAATGCCGATTCGGCGCTGAAGCTGGGGCAGGCGCGTGGCGCGGCTATCGTCGCCGCGGTGGAGGCCGGGCTGGAAGTCAGCGAGTACACCGCCACCCAGGTCAAGCAGGCCGTGGTCGGCACCGGGGCGGCGGACAAGCAGCAGGTGCAGATGATGGTCATGCACCTGCTGGGGCTGGTGCAGAAGCCACAGATCGACGCCTCCGATGCGCTGGGTATCGCCCTGTGCCATGCCCACCATCGGCAGAGTCTCATTCCCCATGGACTGGCCGGCGCCAAGCGGCGCGGCGGTCGTCTTCGTTTGTAATCGGAATAAAGGAAAGCAGCGGTGATCGGACGTTTGCGCGGCACCCTGGCGGAGAAGCAGCCGCCGCATTTGCTTCTGGATGTGAATGGCATCGGTTATGAGCTGGAAGTACCGATGACGACCCTTTATCGTCTGCCTGCGGTGGGCGAGCCGGTAACCCTGCACACGCATCAGGTGGTGCGTGAGGATGCGCATCTGCTCTACGGTTTTTTCGAAAAGCGCGAGCGCGAGCTGTTCCGCGAGCTGATTCGCCTTAACGGAGTCGGCCCCAAGCTGGCGCTGGCATTGATGTCCGGGCTCGAGGTCGATGAGTTGGTGCGCTGCGTGCAGGCACAGGACACCGCGGCGCTGGTCAAGGTGCCGGGCGTCGGCAAGAAAACCGCCGAGCGCCTGCTGGTCGAGCTCAAGGACCGTTTCAAGGCCTGGGAGTCGATACCGGCCATTGCGCCCCTGGTGGTTGAACCTCAACTGGCTCAGGCAGTCTCAAGCGCGGAGAATGACGCCGTCAGTGCGTTGATATCCCTCGGTTACAAGCCGCAGGAGGCCAGCCGAGCCGTTGCCGCCGTCAAGGAGGATGGTATGAGCAGTGAAGATTTGATTCGTCGCGCGTTGCGCGGCATGGCGTGACAAGGTGTTGAATAACTACCTGCGTTGCCGATGCGTTGTTAAAAACAGGCTCAAAATGCTCATTTACACTCGTAAACTCCGCTTTCTCGCCTGTTTTTGCCTAGCCTCGGCTGCCTCGCTGACGTTCTTCAACACCTTGTCGATGGAAGTATTGCGATGATCGAAGCCGATCGCCTGATTACCGCCAGCCCACGTGAGCGCGAAGAGCAGCAGGATCGAGCCATTCGCCCGCTGCGTCTGGCCGACTATATCGGTCAGCCCGTGGTGCGCGAGCAGATGGCGCTGTTCATCCAGGCCGCGCGGGGCAGGGCGGAAGCGCTCGACCATACGCTGATCTTCGGGCCACCAGGCCTGGGCAAGACCACCCTGGCCAATATCATTGCCGAGGAAATGGGCAGCTCGATAAAGAGCACCTCCGGCCCGGTCCTTGAGCGGCCGGGCGATCTGGCGGCGCTGCTGACCAACCTGGAAAGCGGCGATGTGCTGTTCATCGACGAGATCCATCGTCTTTCGCCGGTGGTCGAGGAGGTACTGTATCCGGCGATGGAGGATTTTCAGCTCGACATCATGATCGGCGAAGGCCCTGCGGCACGCTCGATCAAGCTGGATCTGCCGCCCTTCACCCTGGTCGGCGCCACCACGCGTGCCGGCATGCTGACCAATCCGCTGCGCGACCGCTTCGGCATCGTCCAGCGCCTGGAGTTCTACGGTATCGATGACCTGGCCACCATCGTCTCGCGCTCTGCCGGGATTCTAGGGCTGCCCATCGAGGCCAAGGGCGCTTTCGAGATTGCCCGTCGCGCGCGTGGCACACCGCGTATCGCCAACCGCCTGCTGCGCCGCGTGCGCGATTTCGCCGAGGTGCGCGGCACGGGCCATATCTCCCAGTCCATCGCCGACCAGGCGCTGAACCTGCTGGATGTCGACGAGCGTGGCTTCGATCATTCCGACCGACGTCTGCTGCTGGCCATGATCGAGAAGTTCGACGGCGGGCCGGTGGGGCTCGATAGCCTGGCTGCGGCCATCGGCGAGGAGCGCCATACCATCGAGGACGTGCTCGAGCCTTATCTGATTCAGCAGGGCTACATGATGCGCACTCCGCGCGGGCGTGTGGTCACCCGGCATGCCTATCTGCACTTCGGGCTGAACATTCCCAAGCGCCCGGGCGAGTCGTCCAGTGGCGACCTTTTCAGCGCGGGTGACGAATGACGAAAAAATTGTTACCAGGCCGGATTGGCAAGCAGCAGGCCGGGGACTAGAGTATGCGCGCGCAAAACGGAGTCCAGCCGTTCAGCCACCATTGCCGGGTCTACTACGAAGACACCGATGCGGGCGGCATCGTCTACTACGTCAACTACCTCAAATTCATGGAGCGGGCTCGCACCGAGCGCCTGCGTGAGCTGGGTTATGCCCAGTCGACGCTTGCCGGTGAGGGCCTGTTGTTCGTCGTGCATTCGGCCGAAGCGCGCTATCACGCGCCGGCACGCCTGGATGACGAGCTGGTGATCAGCGCCGATGTGATCGAATTGAACCGTGCCAGCCTGCGCTTTCGTCAACAGGTCAGGCGGGCTGCGGATGATGTGCTGCTCTGCGAAGGGCAGTTTCTGGTGGCCTGTGTGCGCGCCGACAACTTGAAACCCCGGGCTATTCCCGAAACCCTGCGACACGCGTTCGCCGGGACGCAGGCGCCGGGATTAATTGCAGCAGGAGAGTAAGCGTGGAAGCTAACGCCGTTGACCATATGTCGATGTGGAGTCTGATCAGTAATGCCAGTCTGTTGGTTCAGCTGGTGATGCTGACCCTGGTGGCCGCGTCGGTGATTTCCTGGGTGATGATCTTCCAGCGCAGCAATGCGCTGCGCGCCGCCAAGCGCGCGCTGGACAATTTCGAAGATCGATTCTGGTCCGGCATCGACCTGTCCAAACTGTATCGTCAGGCCGGCAGCAACCCCGATCCGGATTCCGGCCTGGAGCAGATCTTCCGTGCCGGCTTCAAGGAGTTCTCCCGTCTGCGCCAGCAGCAGGGCGTGGACCCGGATGCGGTGATGGACGGCGTGGCGCGCGCCATGCGTGTGGCCATCTCCCGTGAGGAAGAGAAGCTGGAAACCGCACTGCCGTTCCTGGCTACCGTCGGTTCCACCAGCCCGTACATCGGTCTGTTCGGTACCGTGTGGGGCATCATGAACTCCTTCCGCGGCCTGGCTCAGGTGCAGCAGGCCACCCTGGCCACCGTCGCTCCGGGCATCGCCGAAGCGCTGATCGCCACCGCCATCGGCCTGTTCGCCGCGATTCCGGCGGTCATCGCCTACAACCGCTTCTCTGCCCGCGGCGAAATGCTGATTGGCCGCTACTACACCTTCGCCGACGAGTTCCAGGCCATCCTGCACCGCAAGGTGCACACCTCGGAAGAATAAGACGCGCGCACAGAATAGGTTCTAGCCATGGCGAGAATTCGCAACAGACGCAAACCGGTCGCCGAGATGAACGTGGTGCCATACATCGACGTGATGCTGGTACTGCTGGTCATCTTCATGGTCACCGCGCCGATGCTCAACCAGGGCGTCAAGGTCGATCTGCCCAAGGTCAGCAGCGAAGCGCTGCCGCAGGATAACGACGCTCAGGTGCTGACCATTTCCATCAAGGCCGACAAGACCTACTACTGGAACATGGGCAGCGAGGTCGACGTCGACACCGAGCAGGAACGTGCTTCGACCCTCGAGCAGATGACTCAGGCCGTTTCGGCGATCATTGCCGAGAACCGTCGTCAGGGTAAGCAGGTGCAGGTGTTCGTGCGTGGTGATCGCACCGTCGATTACGGCACCGTGATGGCGGCCATGGGCGGCCTGCAGCAGGCCGACGTGGGTAACGTCGGATTGATTACCGAGGCCCCCTGATGCAGCAAACCGAGCGTTCGCAATCGGAAAGCTACTTCTGGCCCGTGGTCTGGGCCGTGGGTCTGCACGTCCTGATGTTCGCCATGCTGTTCGTCAGCTTCGCCTTCACCCCGGAACTGCCACCGGCGCGTCCGGTGGTACAGGCTACGCTGTATCAGTTGCAGTCGCAGAGCCAGGCCACCACCCAGACCACGCAGAAGGTCGCGGGCGAGGCGCAGAAGACCTCGGCGCCGCAGTTCGAGACCGAACGACTGGAGCAGAAGAAAGCCGAGGAGCAGAAGCAGGCCCAGGCCGAAGCGCAGAAGGTAGCCGCGGCCAAGAAAGCCGAGGAACAAAAGCAGGCTGAAGAGGCTCGAAAGGCCGAACAAGCCAAAGCTGAAGCTGCGAAGAAGGCCGAAGCCGAGAAGGCTGCCGAGCAGAAGCGCCAGGCGGATATTGCCAAGAAGCGCGCCGAGGAAGAGGCGAAGAAGAAAGCCGCTGAAGAGGCCAAGAAAAAGGCCGCTGCAGAAGAGGCGAAGAAGAAGGCGGCAGCTGCCGAGGCAGCGAAGAAGAAGGCTGCCGAGGATGCCAAGCGCAAGGCCGAAGAGGCGCGGCGCAAGGCAGCCGAGGATCAGAAGGCTGCGGCGCTGGCCGAGTTGCTCTCGGACAACGTGCAGAACCAGCAGGCGCTGGCCGAAACCCATGGCGACCAGGTTGCCGGCAACCTCGACGATCTGATCATCAAACTGATCACCGAGAACTGGCAGCGACCGATGTCGGCGCGCCGTGGCATGAGCGTCGAGCTGCTGATCCAGATGCTGCCCGACGGTACCGTGACCAACGCCAGCGTATCGCGCTCCAGTGGCGATGCGCCGTTCGACAACTCGGCCGTTGCCGCTGTACGTAACGTCGGGCGTATTCCCGAGATGCAACAATTGGATCGCGCTACCTTCGACCGTATGTACAGGCAGCGTCGCGTCATTTTCAAACCGGAGGATTGAGCTCTGTGAACAACCTGATTCGTATCGCCCTGCTTGGGCTGGTCATGCTGGTCGGTAGCGTCCAGGCAGCCGACCCGCTGGTGATCTCCCAAGGCGCCGACCGCGCCACGCCCATCGCCGTTGTGCCCTTCGGCTGGCAGGGCGGTTCGGTGCTGCCCGAAGACATGTCGCAGATCATCGGCAACGACCTGCGCAACTCCGGCTATTTCGAGCCCATCCCGCGGCAGAATATGATCAGCCTGCCGACCCAGGCCAGCGAAGTCATCTACCGCGACTGGAAAGCCCTTGGCGCCCAGTATGTGCTGGTCGGCAATATCGTGCCCAACGGTGGCCGGTTGCAGATCCAGTACGCACTGTTCAACGTCAACACTGAACAGCAGGTGATGACCGGCAATGTCGGTGGCGGCACCGACCAATTGCGCGACATGGCCCACCATATCGCCGACCAGTCGTTCGAGAAGCTCACCGGCGTCAAGGGTGCGTTCTCCACTCGCCTGCTATATGTCACCGCCGAGCGCATGGGCGCCAACAACACCCGCTACACCCTGCAGCGTTCCGACTACGACGGTGCCCGCGCCGTGACCCTGTTGCAGTCGCGTGAGCCGATCCTGTCGCCGTCCTTCGCACCCGATGGTCGCCGTATTGCCTACGTCTCGTTCGAGCAGCGTCGCCCGCGTATTTTCGTGCAGCACATCGACACCGGCCGTCGCGAGCAGGTCACCAATTTCGAAGGCCTCAACGGTGCGCCAGCCTGGTCGCCGGATGGCTCGCGTCTGGCCTTCGTGCTGTCCAAGGACGGCAACCCGGAAATTTACGTGATGGATATGGGCAGTCGGCAGATGCGCCGCATCACCAACCATTACGCCATCGATACCGAACCCTTCTGGGGCAAGGATGGTCAGACCCTTTACTTCACTTCCGATCGCGCGGGTAAGCCGCAGATCTATAAAACCAACATCAGCAGTGGCGCAGTTGAGCGAGTGACCTTCGTCGGTAACTACAACGCCAACCCGAAATTGTCGGCTGATGAGAAGACCCTGGTGATGATCCATCGCCAAGATGGTTTTACCGTGTTCAAGGTGGCTGCACAGGACCTGGAAACCAACCGTTTGCGCATACTTTCAGACACAAGTTTGGATGAGTCGCCCACTGTTGCGCCCAATGGGGCCATGCTAATCTACGCCACCCGCCAGCAGGGCCGGGGAGTCTTGATGTTAGCGTCCACCAATGGACGTGTGAGGCTCCCTCTTCCTACCGCTCAAGGCGAAGTTCGAGAGCCTTCTTGGTCCCCTTACCTGAACTGATGCGGCGTTACACCTATATTGCTTAACACAACTGGGGTTCATTAGGAGTTACATGATGGAAATGCTGAAATTCGGTAAGTTCGCTGCACTGTCCCTGGCTCTCGCCGTTGCTGTAGGTTGCTCCTCCAAAGGCGGCGACGCTGCTGGTGAAGGCGCTGTTGACCCGAACGCTGGCTACGGTGCCAACACTGGCGCTGTTGACGGCAGCCTGAGCGAAGAAGCGGCTCTGCGCGCTATCACCACCTTCTACTTCGAGTACGACAGCTCCGACCTGAAAGCCGAAGCCATGCGCGCTCTGGACGTACACGCCAAGGACCTGAAAGGCAACGGCGCTCGCGTCGTTCTGGAAGGCCACGCTGACGAGCGCGGTACCCGTGAGTACAACATGGCTCTGGGCGAGCGTCGTGCCAAGGCCGTTCAGCGCTACCTGGTTCTGCAGGGCGTTTCCCCGGCTCAGCTGGAACTGGTTTCCTACGGTGAAGAGCGTCCGGTTGCCACTGGCAACGACGAGCAGTCCTGGGCTCAGAACCGTCGCGTAGAGCTGCGTAAGTAAGCTGCCATGCGAGATTGCCGCCGTATCCTGACCCTTCTGACACTCGCCCTGCCGCTCGCGGCGGTGGCGGAGGTTCCCGTACTGGAAAGCAGCTCCATGCAACAGGGCAGCAGCTATCCACCGGCGGGTTATGGTACGGCCGGCTCCTCCGCCGGAGCGGGCGCGCAAGCGCCCGCTTCTGCGCAGGGTATGCTGTTCAACCAGCTCGAGCAGATGCAGCAGGAAATTGCGCAACTGCGTGGCATGGTCGAAGAGCAGCAAAACGAAATCCAGCGCCTCAAGCAGGAAGGGCTGGAGCGTTACCAGGATCTGGATCAACGCATTTCTTCCGGCGCAGCTGCCGGTGGAGCTCCCGCACAGAATTCAGCCGATGGCGCGGTAAATGCCAATGGCACCCCGACGCCACCTGCTGCACAGCAGCAAGGCAGCGCCGAGCCGGGTGATCCGGCCAAGGAAAAGCTTTACTACGATGCCGCCTTCGACCTGATCAAGGCCAAGGATTTTGACAAGGCATCGCAGGCATTCGCTGCCTTCCTCAATCGTTATCCTAACAGTCAGTACGCCGGCAACGCTCAGTATTGGCTGGGTGAAGTGAATCTGGCCAAGGGCGATCTACAAGCCGCCGGCCAGGCCTTTGCCAAGGTCAGCCAGGCCTATCCAAGCCATGCCAAGGTGCCGGATTCGCTGTTCAAGCTGGCCGATGTCGAGCGCCGTCTCGGGCACAACGACAAGGCGCGCGGTATCCTGCAGCAGGTGATCGCTCAGTATCCGGGCAGCTCGGCCGCCCAACTGGCCCAGCGCGACCTGCAGCGCCTGTAAGCCGATCTTGATGTACGAACCCGCGCATGTCGCGGGTTTTTCTTGTGGCTCGCTCCCTGGCAGCAACCTTTATGGGCCGTCGCGAAGCGACGTTAAAGATCCACTCCGATGATTTTTGTCTGCCATTCGGCGACTTCCATTAGAATGCGCGCTCGCATGGGCGTGGGGTTTCAGCTCGGCTGATGTCCCTGCCGCCATGCCTCGTCGAATACCGGCCATCGGTGTTCCTGTCTTTTCACGCAACGGAGGCGGATGACCTGTTTCGTCATCACGCCCGTGGCTACCATGCAAGAAACCCTGCGCATCACCGAGATTTTTTACTCGTTGCAGGGGGAAACGCGTACCGCCGGCTTGCCGACGGTATTCGTGCGCCTGACCGGCTGCCCCCTGCGCTGTCAGTACTGTGACACCGCCTACGCCTTCAGCGGCGGTGAGATCGTCACACTGGACAGTATCTTCATTCAGGTGGCCGCCTATCGGCCGCGCTACGTCTGCGTAACCGGCGGTGAGCCGCTGGCCCAACCCAACTGCATCCCCTTGCTCTCGCGTCTGTGCGACGCCGGTTATGAGGTGTCGCTGGAAACCAGTGGCGCGCTCGACGTCTCGGCCGTCGATCCACGGGTGAGCAAGGTGCTCGACCTGAAGACGCCCGGTTCGGCCGAGGTGCAGCGCAACCGTTACGAGAACATCGAGTGGCTCACCGCCAATGACCAGGTCAAGTTCGTCATCTGCTCGCGCGAGGATTACGACTGGGCCGTGTCCAGGCTGATCCAGTACGACCTGGCGGCCCGGGCCGGCGAGGTGCTGTTCTCGCCCAGCCACAAGCAGGTCGATGCACGCGCGCTGGCCGACTGGATAGTGGCGGACAACCTGCCGGTGCGCCTGCAACTGCAGCTGCACAAAATTCTCTGGAACGACGAGCCGGGACACTGATCATGAACGACAAGAAAGCGGTCATTCTTCTTTCCGGCGGCCTGGATTCGGCCACCGTGGTGGCCATGGCCAGGGCCGAAGGCTACGCCTGCTACAGCATGAGTTTTGACTACGGCCAGCGTCACCGCGCCGAACTGCAGGCAGCCGAGCGCGTCGCCCGGCAACTGGGTGTGGTCGAGCACAAGGTGATCGGCCTCAATCTCAACGGCATTGGCGGCTCGGCGTTGACCGATAGCAGCATCGCGGTTCCGGAAACCCCGGGCGAGGGCATTCCCGTGACCTACGTGCCGGCGCGCAACACGGTGTTTCTCTCTCTGGCGCTGGGCTGGGCGGAAGTGCTTGAGGCGCGCGATATCTTCATCGGCGTCAATGCGGTGGATTACTCAGGGTATCCCGATTGCCGGCCGGAGTTCGTCGAAGCCTTCGAGCGCATGGCCAATCTGGCGACCAAGGCCGGTGTGGAGGGGCAGGGCTTCGTCATCCGCGCGCCGCTGCAACAGATGAGCAAGGGCGAGATCATCCAAACCGGCATGCGCTTGGGCGTGGATTACGCGCTAACCGTTTCCTGCTACCAGGCCGACGATGATGGCCGCGCTTGTGGCAAATGCGACAGCTGCCGCCTGCGCGCTGCCGGTTTCGTCGCTGCTGGTGTGCCCGATGCCACCCGCTATTTCTGAAAAAATTTTCGCGAAGTGTTGATTTCCTGAATTAAATCAGTATCATGCGCCTCGCGTTGGGTCGTTAGCTCAGTTGG
>NZ_DJSX01000089.1:36831-37061 GCF_002439135.1 Pseudomonas sp. UBA6323
CGAATCCTACACGACCCACCAGATCGCAAAAGCCAGTCGTGAGACTGGCTTTTTTTTGCTCTCGGAAAAGCCCTCTGGCCGAGGCTGCTCCGCCTGTGGCGATGGGCAGCCAGGGGGTATACTCGCAGCTCGCTCAAGAGCGCCGCAGGTTCGATGATATGACGCAGATTTCCGAACGCCTTCTGGTTCAAGCCCACCTCGATGCCAAACAGCCCAAGCCGCTGACCGCC
>NZ_DJSX01000046.1:0-35897 GCF_002439135.1 Pseudomonas sp. UBA6323
TGCGGATTCCACGGTCATCTGGCCACCCATTCCATGAGCATCTGACCACCGATTCCACGGTGATCCGGCCACCCATTCCACGCGCATCCGGCCACTGATTCCACGGCCATCCGGCCACTCAACCGGGCAGGCAGTAACGCAGGATTTCTTCACTACCATCGACCTCTTTTTCGAAGCAGAGAGGTCGTCGTGGAGCGTTTATCCATGCGTAAGATTCGCGAAGTACTACGTCTCAAGTTCGAGGTCGGACTATCGGCTCGCCAGATTGCGGTCAGCGTGCAGGTCGGTCGTGTCACCGTCGGCGACTACCTCAATCGTTTTGCCGCCAGCGGTCTCAGTTGGCCCTGTTCGTTGTCCGATGCCGAGTTGGAGCAGCAACTGTTCCCGCCGGCCCCGGCGGTTGCCAGTGAGAAGCGGCCTTTACCCGATTGGGCATGGGTGCATGCCGAACTGCGCCGCCCCGGCGTAACCCTGGCGCTGCTCTGGCAGGAGTACCGCCTGAGCCAGCCTCAGGGCTTTCAGTACAGCTGGTTCTGTGAGCACTACCGAGCCTGGCAGGGCAAGCTGGACGTGGTGATGCGTCAGGAGCACCGCGTCGGCGAGAAGCTGTTCGTCGACTATGCCGGCCAGACGGTGCCGGTTATCGACCGCCACAGCGGCGAGATCCGCCAGGCGCAGGTGTTCGTCGCGGTGCTTGGCGCGTCCAGCTACACCTTCGCCGAAGCCAGCTGGTCACAGCAGCTGCCGGACTGGCTGGGCTCGCATGGCCGCTGCTTCGCCTTCCTCGGCGGCGTGCCGGAGATCGTGGTGCCGGACAACCTGCGCAGCGCGGTGAGCAAGGCCCATCGTTACGAGCCGGACATCAACCCCAGCTACCGCGATCTGGCCGAGCACTATGGCGTGGCGGTGGTGCCGGCGCGGGCACGCAAACCGCGCGACAAGGCCAAGGCCGAAGTCGGCGTGCAGGTGGTCGAGCGCTGGATCCTCGCCGCCCTGCGCAACCGCCAGTTCTTCTCCTTGGACGAACTCAACACGGCCATCGCCGGGTTGCTGGAGCGGCTCAACCAACGCCCGTTCAAGAAGCTGCCGGGCTCGCGCCAGACGGCCTTCGACAGCCTGGATCGTCCGGCGCTGCGCCCCCTGCCGGAGCAACCCTACGTCTACGCCGAGTGGAAGAAGGCGCGGGTGCACATCGACTACCACGTCGAGGTCGATGGGCATTACTACTCGGTGCCGTATCAACTGGTGAAGAAGCAGCTGGAGGTGCGCCTGACGGCGCGCACCGTCGAGTGTTTCCACGCCAACCAGCGAGTGGCCAGCCACCTGCGCTCAATGCACAAGGGCAGGCACAGCACGCAGGCCGAGCACATGCCCAAGAGCCATCGCGAGCATGCCGAGTGGACGCCACAACGGCTGATCCGCTGGGCCGAGCAGACCGGGCCGAACACGGCCGGCGTGATCAGCCACATCCTCGAACGGCGCATCCACCCGACTCACGGCTATCGGGCCTGCCTGGGCATCCTGCGCCTGGGCAAGACCCATGGCGAAGTGCGCTTGGAGTTGGCCTGCCGTCGCGCCCTCAGCCTCGGTGCGTGCAGCTACAAGAGCCTCGAATCGATCCTGCGCCAGGGTTTGGAAAGCCTGCCGTTGGCTCAAGCCAACCTGCCCCTGCTGCCGGACGACCACGCCAATCTGCGCGGCCCCGGCTACTACCACTGAACACAAGGAATCCCACCATGCTGCCCCATCCGACCCTGGACAAGCTGCAAACCCTGCGCCTGCACGGCATGCTCAAGGCGCTGAACGAACAACTGAAAACCCCAGACATCGACAGCCTGAGCTTCGAGGAACGCCTCGGCCTGCTGGTCGACCGCGAGCTGACCGAACGCGATGACAAGCGCCTGAGCAGCCGCCTGCGCCAGGCCCGGCTCAAGCACAACGCCTGCCTCGAAGACATCGACTACCGTAGCCCGCGCGGACTGGATAAGGCGCTGATCCTGCAACTGAGCAGTGGCCAGTGGCTGCGCGACGGCCTCAACCTGATCATCGGCGGCCCCACCGGTGTCGGTAAAACCTGGCTGGCCTGCGCCCTGGCCCACCAGGCCTGCCGAGAGGGCTACAGCGTGCGTTACCTGCGCTTGCCGCGCCTGTTGGAAGAGCTGGGCCTGGCCCATGGCGACGGGCGCTTCGCCAAGCTGATGAGCAGCTACGCCAAGACCGACCTGCTGATCCTCGATGACTGGGGCCTGGCCCCGTTCACCGCCGAACAGCGGCGCGACATGCTGGAGCTACTGGACGACCGCTACGGCCAGCGCTCGACCATCGTCACCAGCCAGATGCCGGTGGACAACTGGCACGAGCTGATCGGCGACCCGACCCTGGCCGACGCCATCCTCGACCGCCTGGTGCACAACGCTTATCGGATCAATCTGAAGGGTGAATCAATGCGCAAACGGACGCAGAAATTGACGACGCCGGGCACCTCAGACTAACAATGCCACCCCTGCGTCGCTGCGCTCCGACTGCCCGGCCGGATGGCCGTGGAACAGGTGGCCAGATGGCCGTGGAATGCCTGGCCAGATGAGCGTGGACTGGGTGGCCGGATGGTGTGGAATCCGCAGATAAATGATCGTGCTGAGCGAAGCGACGGCTCCACGCAACTGGTGCTCCTGCGCTTCAGCAATTTCAAAACCGTTTTTCGCACTGAATTGGTCGGAGAGCTCTTTGAGCACGGCTTTGCGGTTTCCTGGCTCAGCCTGTTGCGCTCGCCAGTTCAGAATCCGCTTCAGCACCGCAGGTGCTGCCGTTGCAGTTGGCGGTGTCGGCCCTGCCAGCGGTGTGGGCTCACCAAAGAAATGTGCGCGCAACTGATCGAGTCGCATGCGGGCGCCGGGGGAAACCTTGCGCGAGCTAAGGCTTTTCAGCCAGAACTCGAATTCCGACTGCGGCAGGCACAGCATTCGTTTCAGCAGTGGTTCCCCAGGCAGGGCAACGTCATGCTCGGTCGGGCTGTAGCGAGGGGGCTGCAGTTTGGCGGCTTGAGCATGCCAGTTAAGACCCATAGCTTCGCAAATGGGGCGTATCGGCCAGTAACGCTCATTGTCGCTGCTGATCAGACTTGGAATCGACAGTCCCTGGATTTTGATTTTGGTGGCGCGCATCGGATTACTGTCCTCCCGGAGCTGCATGGTTGGGGGAAGTGGCCGGTGGGTGTTGATGCTGTCTGCTGAGGATCTTGTGCATTGTTTGCGTGGCTTCATCAGAGTCCATCCACTTCAGCCATGTCTCGTAGACGTGGGGTTTGGTCTGTTGCAGCCTGGAAATCTTGTTGGCGCTAGCTTCAATGGTTCGGCAAGCATCTCGGAATTGCACGGCATCTGTTCTGCTATCTGAATCCAACTGGTCAAGAATCAGATCGATGAAGTCAGCAGATAGCTGCATTGGTAAGTAGTACAGCGGTGATCCTGAGTCGGGATCCTCTTTAATTAAGAGCTCGTTTTCCCAGATCGAAGCTGCAGCTTTAGCCAGGGTGGTGGGTGCGCTGAACGCGCAGAGCAGTGAGCCAAGTTCGATCTTGGTTTGCTGTGTTTTCTTGTCGATCAAAAACAGGATTTCCGAATTGCTCGATGGTGTCTTGGTGAGGGTATCCATGAATGGCTCCGTGAACCTTTATCCAGATAATCTGTAAATCAGATATCTGTAGATTAGATATACCCTTGCCGGATTGTCAAGCGTGAGGTGTACCCGTTGGAAAAGTCGGTGTATCGGGATGAGAACCTGGTGCTGCTCAGACTGCTAAAGCAGTGTCGAGTGGAAGCTGGTTTGACCCAGGCGCAATTCGCCCAAGCGCTGGAGCGCCCACAGTCGTTTGCTAGCGATATCGAGCGCGGCTTGCGCCGGATTGATCTCGTCCAACTGCGGGATATCTGCCACGCGCTGAACATCGGCCTCGTCGAATTCGTGCAGCGCTTCGAGACCGAGTTAGCGCGTAAGGACGCTTAAGGCTGGAGCAGATTTTCTGCTTTGCTGCGTTCGCATGCTGCCGCGTACAGCGCAGCCGCATCGGAGCACAGCAGCCGTAGTGCCATGATGCAGTCCAGAAGCAAATGGTTTTCCAAGGTGTTCAAGTCACTTGCACTGGAGAGTGCGTGGAGCATGCCGACTGCGGCGTTTTGGCGAAGCTGGGCTTCATCATGCAGTTGGCCGGAGGTGACGTCAGTGCGAACAGTGAACAGGCCATTAAACGCGTCGAGGGCTTGGGGCACTGAGTCGGTGGTGCCCGAAGGGATGTTGGTCTGCGGCATAGGGTGACCTCTAGAGTTTTAGAGAGGCCACCACCTTTCGCTTCCACACGAAGGGTGGCGGCTGCATGCGGGTGTGGAAGACCGAGACTCTAGGAACTCGGCGCGCCGAAGCGCCCCGCATGCAGCCACCATGACACAAGAATCCTCTGGCGCTGTGTTCCTGAAGCCAGGTCTGTCGACCCGCCCAATCACCCTATGCTGCCCGCAGAGGCCCTGCAAGGTGGCACTTTACGGGATATCGGCGAAAAAGGCTCTGACCATGAGTAGCCTTCAAGATGCTGGTAATGCCTAGATTTTGATGGCGGGGGATGTGATGCGGAGGGCGTCATCGGTGATGGCGGATGAAATAGCCCGATGAGCGGTCGTAAGACTGGCGCAGATTTTTTCTAACCGAGTGGTGGTGTGGTGGCAAATCCCTACCCCAATCCTACCCCAAGCCGAATTTCAGGCACAAAAAAGGGCTACGCTTTCACGTAACCCTTTGATTTGTATGGTGCCGGCACCAGGAGTCGAACCCGGGACCTACTGATTACAAGTCAGTTGCTCTACCAGCTGAGCTATACCGGCTAGGTGGGGCGCCATTATATCCATTCATCGGCCTGAGTAAAGCTATGTTTGAGCCTGGCTTTTCCAGGGTTGGCTATCAACAGCTTTAGGCTTATGCACAAAGAGAAGGCGCGCGCGATAGGTGCGCACCTTGTCTGTGCAATCGATCACGATTTTTTGCAACTCATTGTTTTTGTTAGAGCTTATGCGATTGACGAAAAATGATCAGATTTCTGCGGGGCTGTTCCCGATTGGCTTAGCAGGATTTGCTCAGAAAGGATCAACAGAGTTATCCACAGGTTCTGTGAGCAACTCAGGCGCGTTCCGCCAGAAGCAGCAGGTTGCGTGGGCTTAATTGGTAATCGCAGAAGGTGCCCAGTCTGACGCTATAGCCCTGTTCTTCCAGATACAGGGCGCGGTCCAGCAGCAACCAGAGCTCCAGTGGGCGGCGGAACAGGTTGCGCAGCAGCTCCAGGTTGCGCACTTCGGCCAGGCGTTGCCAGCCACGCGATTCCAGCGTGGCCCAGTCCTGCTCTCCGGGCGAGACCACGCCTTTCAGGGTGGCAAGGTCATGGCAGAAGCGGGCGAAGGATTTGCTGAGCCACTCGCTGGGCAGCGATGGCGTCGGCAGGTATTCGTCGATGCCGCGTAGCTGGCGCTGCAGCAGGTCGAAGGCCAGGCGCCAGGCCATGGATTGGTCGCGTTGCCTGCGTACCCGGGCGCCGGCCGTGACGGTCTCGCTTAGCGGCAAGCCCAGATCGTCGCGTGAAAGCTGCAGCGCTGATGCTTGCGCCGCGGCCGAAAGCGCTTGGTATTGCTTGCTGGCGATGCGGTTGTAGCAGCAGGGGGCGACCGCCAGTTGCGAGCAGCCAGTGCCGCTGGCCAGTTGCAGCAGGCGTACGTGTAGGTCGCCACAGGCGTGCAGGGCGACCGGGGTGTGTTCTTTGCTCAGGCGTTCGCTGCAATCATCGGCCAGCACATCCTGCTGCAGGTGCATGGCATCCAGTCCCAGCCGTTTGCTCAACGCGCTGCCGGATTCGATCAGTGCCGGGTCGTACTCCAGGCAGGTCAAACGCTGATCAGCCTGGGTCAGCCAGCGACCAAGATGGCCCTTGCCGGAGCACCAGTCCAGCCAGTGCGTGGGCTGTTGTTGAAACTGCAGGTGACTGGCGAAGGCCTGAATCTGCGCCAGCTTTCTACCGGGCACATCGACGCTAAGGTTAGGCGAGCGCGCTGGAGCGTCGCGGCTCGGGAGTTCGCCCAACTGGCTGAGCGCCTGCGCCTGGCGGGCTAGATCTGTAAACGGAGCGGGTGCCGCGAGCGCAAAGAGGTCGCTGTCGCTGGCTTGCGCCTGCTCCAGAGAGCGGCTGCGCAGCCAGGCGGCAAGCTCGGGCAACTCTGCTTCCCAGGGCAGGCGCAGGTGATAAAACGGCCTTGGCCGCCACAGCGCCTGGTGCTGCAGGAGAAAGCCGTCCAACGCTTGGAAGCGGGCGAGCAGTTCGCCTGAGGTAAGAATCGGCTCGGACATGGCGTCTATGGCGGAAGGGCGGGCCGTCTGTGCAGGCGGCCCGCAGGCTTAGCGGCCCTGGCAGGCGTCGACGCGCAGCCAGCGCTCCAGCAGCTTGAAGAGGTTGATCAGGATGAAGGTGATGGCCAGGTAGAACAGTGCGGCGGTGAAGAAAAACTCCATGCTTACGTAAGTGCGGGCATTGAGCGTGCGTGCCATGCCGGTCAGTTCCAGCAGTGTGACCGTGCTGGCCAGGGCGCTGGCCTTGAGCATCAGGATCACTTCGTTGCTATAGGCCGGCAGGCCGATACGCGCGGCGCGCGGCAGGATGATGTGCAACATGGCCTGGGCGCGCGACATGCCCAGAGCGCGGGCAGCCTCGATCTCCCCTGGCGGCACGGCCTGGATGGCGCCGCGCAGGATCTCGGCGATATAAGCGGCGGTGTGCAGGGTCATGGTGAGTACCGCGCACCAGTACGGATCACGCAGATAGGGCCAGAAGATGCTCTGGCGCACGGCATCGAACTGGGCCAGGCCGTAGTAGATGAGGAACAGCTGCACCAGCATCGGTGTGCCGCGGAAGAAGAAGATGTAGCCGTAGGGCAGGGCGCGCACGTACCAGTGTTTCGACGCGCGGGCGATGCCCATGGGCAGTGCCAGGATCAGCCCGGCAATGACGGCAACTGCCAGCAGTTCGACGGTCAGCAGCGCACCTTCGAACATCTTCGGCAGGTACTTGTAGATCAGCTCCCAGTTCATTGGTTGCTCCTGACGAAGCCGCGTGAGGCTTTCTTCTCAAGGAAGTGCAAGCCGATCATGGCAATGATGGTCAGCCCCAGATAGATGATGGCGGCGACCAGGAAGAAGGTCATCGGATTCTTGGTGGCAGTGACCGCGATCTGTGCCTGGCGCATGATTTCGGTGAGGCCGACCACCGACACCAGGGCGGTGTCTTTCATCAGAATCATGAACAGGTTGCCGAGTCCGGGCAGGGCGATGCGCCACATCTGCGGCATGATCAGCTTCCACAGGATGCGCCCCTTGGACATGCCAAGTGCCTGGCCGGCTTCACGGTGCCCCTTGGGAATGGCCAGAATGGCGCCGCGGAATACCTCGGTGGCATAGGCGCCAAAGCACAAGCCGAGGGCGATGACGCCCGCAGCGAACGGGCTGAGTTCCAGGCTGCCGACGCCCAGGCTTTCGCCCAGCGCGCGCAAAACGTTGACGGTGCTGAAGTAGATCAGCAGTACCCAGAGCAGCTCGGGCACGCCGCGTACGATGGTGGAATAGCTGCCGCCGAGCCATTGCAGCGGCTTGTACGGCGAAGTCTTGGCCAGCGCGCCGAGCAGACCGAGCACCAGACCTAGAGCCAGCGCGCAAAGCGCCAGCTGAATGGTCATCAGGGTGCCAGCGGCCAGGGCGGGGCCGAATCCTTGGAGGTCGAAGATCATCGGAGGGCTCGGGCGACTGCGCCGCCAGGTCGGCGGCGCAGTGCCTTCAGGTCATCAGTAGATGCTGAACGGGAAGTACTTATCGTTGATCTGCTTGTAGGTGCCGTCTTCGATGATGGCTTGCAGAGCGGTGTTCAGCTTCTCGCGCAGCGGGTCACCCTTGCGCACGGCAATGCCGATCTTGTCGTTGTCGAATACCGGGTCGCCCTTGAACTCGAAGTCCTTGCCGGCGTCGCTCTTGAGCCATTCCCAGTTGACGAAGGTGTCGGCCAGCACGCCGTCTAGGCGGCCGGAAGCCAGGTCGAGGTAGGCGTTTTCCTGGGTGTCGTACAGCTTGATATCGACCACCTTACCCATGTTGTCTTCCAGCCAGGTACCGGCGATGGTGGCGCGCTGGGCACCGATCACCTTGCCCTTGAGGCTGGCTTCGTCGGTCTTGAAGTCGGCCGACTTGGGTGCGATGAACTGCAGCTTGTTGGTGTAGTAGGGCTCGGTGAAATCGACCGCTGCCTGACGCTCTTCGGTGATCGACATGGAGGCGATCAGGAAGTCGAACTTCTTGGCGTTCAGCGCCGGGATGATGCCATCCCAGTCGGAGGTGACCACTTCGCACTCGGCCTGCATCTTGGCGCACAGCGCCTGGCCGATTTCCACGTCGAAGCCGGTGACCTTGCCGCTGGCGTCGATCAGGTTGAAGGGCGGGTAAGCGCCCTCGGTGCCGAGTCTGAGTTTGTCAGCTGCGACAGCACTGGTGCCGAAAGCCAGGGTGGCGGCCGCGGCCAGCAGGATCTTCTTATAGTTCTGCATGCGTGTTGCTCCGTGTTAGCGATTGCTGGACATGAATTGTTTACAGCGTGCCGAGTTCGGGTTGTCGAACACCTGGGCCGGTGGCCCCTGTTCCTCGACCAGGCCCTGGTGGAGGAACACCACTTCGCTGGATACCTGACGAGCGAAATTCATTTCATGAGTCACCAGCAGCATGGTGCGACCTTCATCGGCAAGTGCGCGAATCACATTAAGCACTTCTTGTACCATCTCCGGGTCGAGCGCCGAAGTCGGCTCATCGAACAGGATCACTTTCGGCTGCATGGCCAGGGTGCGGGCGATGGCTGCGCGCTGCTGCTGGCCGCCGGAAAGCTGGTTGGGATACACATGACGCTTGTCGGCGATACCGACCTTGGCCAGCAGTGCCTCGGCCACCTCGGTGGCTTCGGCCTTGCTCTGGCCGAGCACGCGCCGCGGCGCCTCGATGATGTTGTCGAGCACGCTCATGTGCGGCCACAGGTTGAAATTCTGGAAGACGAAACCGATCTCGCTGCGCAGACGATTGATCTGCTTGTTGTCTGTAGCCACCAGCTCGCCGTTCTTTGCGGCCTTGAGCTTGAGCTCCTCGCCAGCGACGAAAATCTGACCCTGGTGCGGGTTTTCCAGGAGGTTGATGCAGCGCAGGAAGGTGGACTTGCCGGAGCCGGAGGAGCCGAGAATGGAGATTACATCGCCGTCTTTGGCCGTCAGGGAAATGCCCTTGAGCACTTCGAGATCGCCGTAGCGCTTGTGCAGGTTGCGAATTTCCAGCGCGGGCGTTGCCTCGGCCATGGGGTGGGATCCTCTTCTTCTTCGAATGCGCTCCGGCGTACGGCGGGCCGTCCTGGCAGGCGGCCAAGCTAGCATAGCGTTTCCGTGACCGCCAAGCCGTTTGCTGGCCTATGGCTTGCTCTACGGTCAGGGTGTCGCCTGGTTACAGCAGGTTGTCGCGCCGATGCAAAATGCGCAGTTCAACGTACGTCGTTCAAATACAGCTCGACCATGTCATCGAGGGGCTGCTCATGTTTTGAGCAATGCGTTGAAGAGGTCACTCTTATTTACGCCGAGGTCACCTGCATTTGCTTAGAGGTCACTCGTATTTGCAGGGTAAGTCACCTGTATTTGCCGCTGAACTCACCCGTATTTGAGGCGAAATAGCGATTACTCGGCTCCTGGCTACAAGGCGGGCAGCCCTAGCGCTACGCCGGATTTAAGGCTGGGCGGCCGATAGGCCAGCGGGTAGTCTTGCGGTTTTATTTTTCCGCGTATTTGGAGTTGTTGCGTGAACACGGAGAATCATTCCCAGACTGCCGCCTTTCTCTGGTCGATTGCCGACCTGCTGCGCGGTGACTTCAAGCAGTCGCAGTACGGTCGCATCATCCTGCCGTTTACCCTGCTGCGGCGCATGGAGTGCGTGCTGGATCCGACCAAGGAAGCGGTGGTCCGTGAGTCCTATGCACAGGAAGGTCGCCCCGATCATGTGCGCGAGATGCTTCTCCTGCGCGCCGCCGGCCAGCCCTTCTTCAACGCCTCGAAACTGACCCTCGACACGCTTTCGGATAAACAGACGGCCGATGACCTGCTGAGCTACGTGCAGTCCTTCAGCAAGGACGCTCGCGAGATATTCGAGCACTTCCATTTCGAGGACTTCGTCCAGCAGTTGGCCAGCGCCAATCTGCTGTACCAGGTAACCCAGCGTTTCGCCGCTGCCGACCTCAGCCCCAAGCGCATCAGCAACTTCGGCATGGGCATCATCTTCGAAGAGTTGATCCGCAAGTTCGCCGAAAGCTCCAACGAAACCGCCGGGGAGCACTTCACACCTCGCGATATCGTGCACCTGACCACCTCGCTGGTGATCACCGATCAGGATCACAAGCTGGCGCCCAACCGCATCGTCACTATCTATGATCCGACGGCGGGCACCGGCGGCTTTCTCTCCGAGGGCGACGAGTACATTCAGTCGATCAGCGACCAGGTCACCGTGTCGCTGCATGGCCAGGAGCTCAACCCCGAGTCATACGCCATCTGCAAAGCGGACATGCTGATCAAGGGGCAGAAGGTCGAGAACATCAAGCTCGGGAACACCCTGTCCAACGACCAGCTGGCCGGGCCCGAACACCGTTTCGACTTCATGCTGAGCAACCCGCCGTTCGGCGTGGAGTGGAAGAAGGTGCAGAAGCAGATCACCGACGAGCACAGCGAGAAGGGCTTCAACGGCCGCTTCGGGCCGGGCCTGCCGCGAGTGTCCGATGGCTCGCTGCTGTTTCTCCTGCACCTGATCAGCAAGATGCGTGACCCGCGCGAGGGTGGCTCGCGCATCGGCATCATCCTCAACGGCTCGCCACTGTTTACCGGCGGCGCCGGTTCGGGCGAGTCGGAAATTCGCCGCTACCTGCTGCAGAACGATCTGGTCGAGGCCATCATCGCTCTGCCCACCGACATGTTCTACAACACCGGCATCGCCACTTATGTGTGGGTGCTGAGCAACCATAAGGCCGCTGTGCGCCAGGGCAAGGTGCAGTTGATCGATGGCAGCCAGCACTTTGCCAAGATGCGCAAGTCCCTCGGCAGCAAGCGCCAGTACATCACCGAGGAGCAGATCGACGAACTGGTGCGCCTGTATGGCCGCTTCGAGCAAACCGCGCAGAGCAAGATCTTCCCCGTCGAAGCCTTCGGCTACCGGCGCATCACCGTCGAACGTCCGCTGCGCCTGAACTTCCAGGTAAGTAGCCAGCGCATCGAGAAAGTGCTGGCAGAAAAAGCCATCGAGAAGATGGAGGCTCCGACCCGCCAGCGCCTGATCGAAGCCCTGCAGGCCATGGACGAAAGCCAACTGCACCGCAACCGCGAGCAGTTCAGCAAGCTGCTGAAAAAGACCCTCAGCGCCCACGACGTATCGCCCAGCACGCTCGAGCTGAAGGCCATCATGGGCGCTCTGAGCGAGCGCGACCCCGAGGCGGATATCTGCATGGTCAAAGGCCAGCCGGAAGCCGACACCGGCCTGCGCGATAACGAGAACGTGCCGCTGGGCGAGTCGGTATACGACTACTTCGAGCGCGAAGTGAAACCCCATGTGGCGGATGCCTGGATCGACGAGAGCAAGCGCGACGAGCAGGACGGCGAGGTTGGTGTTGTCGGTTTCGAGATTCCCTTTAACCGCCACTTCTATGTGTTCCAGCCGCCGCGCCCGCTAGCTGATATCGACCGCGACCTGAAAGCCTGCACCGACCGCATCAAGCAGATGATCGAGGGGCTGTCGGCATGAGTTTTCCGGCGTATCCGGGGTACAAGGACTCAGGGGTTCAGTGGATAGGTAATGTCCCGGAGCACTGGGATGTTGTTCGCCTGAGGAATATCTTCTTAATTCAAAAGAGAATTGCCGGGAAGCTTGGTTTTGACGTTCTTTCCATTACCAATAAAGGGGTAAAGGTTAAAGATATCGAAAGCGGTGACGGCCAGCTTTCTAGTGACTACAGCAAGTATCAGCTAGTCATGAAGGGTGAGTTCGCGATGAATCACATGGACTTGGTCACAGGCTATGTAGACATCTCAGCATTTGATGGCGTAACAAGCCCTGATTATCGTGTTTTTAGTGCCGCACATCCCGAGTTAGATAGCCCTAGATTCATGTTGCGATTGCTTCAGAACGCTTACCACCAAAAGCTGTTCTTTCCATTCGGACAGGGATCTGCACACCTTGGACGCTGGCGGCTACCAGCAGAGGAATTCAAAGACTTTTTCTTTCCCAGGCCATCACGATCAGAACAAACCCAAATCGCCCGCTTCCTTGATCACGAAACTGCCCGCATCGACGCGCTGATCGAAGAGCAGCAGCGCCTGATCGAGCTGCTCAAGGAAAAGCGCCAGGCCGTGATTTCCCAAGCCGTCACCAAAGGTCTCGACCCGATGGTGCCGATGAAAGACTCCGGCGTGGAATGGCTGGGTGAGGTGCCGGCGCATTGGAATGTTGGCACTCTGCGTTGGTACGCGACCATACAGGGAGGTGTCGCAAAGGGTAAGGATTATGAGGGGCGCGAAACTGTTGTTATGCCCTATCTGCGCGTGGCAAACGTACAGAATGGCTACGTGGATTTTACTGAAGTAAAAGAAATCGCCGTACTTGAGTCGGAGGTGGAGCGTTACAGACTTCGAGCCGGTGACGTGCTTATGAACGAAGGCGGTGACAATGATAAGTTGGGGCGAGGCACAGTTTGGCAAGCTCAAATAGATCCATGCCTCCACCAAAATCATGTATTCGCAATCCGGCCTAATGGTTTGCTGAGAGCAGAATGGTTAGCAGCCTTCACGCAGAGTGAACAGGCGCGGACTTACTTTTACTTGAACTCTAAGCAGAGCACTAATCTGGCGTCCATATCTGCAAGCAATGTCATGAGTCTGGCGTTACCAATTCCTTCCGCAAGTGAGCAACTGGAAATCCTGACGTATCTCGAAAAAGACCGCATTCGGCATGAGCAGCTGACCGGTGTGGCTGTATCGACAGTCGAGCTTCTCCAAGAACGCCGCTCCGCCCTAATCTCCGCCGCCGTCACCGGCAAGATCGACGTGCGCGGCTGGCGGCCACCGGCGCGTACCCAAGCCCCAAAATTTGAAGTAGCAGAGGCCGTGTAAATGGCGGACAGCAAGGACGCGCCTGAACTGCCGACCACAAGTCAGCAGGTTCAGATCTTTACTTCGGCCGATGGCCAGGCGCAGCTGCAGGTCGCGCTGGAGCACGACACGCTTTGGTTGAGCCAGGCGCAAATGGGCGAGCTGTTCGACACCACGCCTGAGAACGTGCTGATGCACCTGAAAAATATCTTCAACGATGGCGAGTTGGCCGAGCAGGCAACCACTAAGGATTTCTTAGTGGTTCGTCAGGAAGGTGCCCGCCAGGTGCGCCGGCGCATCAAGCACTACAGCCTGGATGCCATCATCTCAGTGGGGTATCGCGTAAGCTCCAGGCGGGCTACCCAGTTCCGCCAGTGGGCTACGCGGGTGTTGCAGGCGCATCTGGTCGAAGGCTACACCCTCAACCAGCGCCGTCTAGCGGAGCGCGGTATCGAGTTCGAGCAGGCGGTGAGCCTGTTGTCGCGCACCCTGGCCAACCAGCAACTGGTCAACGAGCAGGGCCGCGCCGTGCTGCAGGTAATCGGCGACTATGCCCGCAGCTGGAGCCTGTTGCAGGGCTACGACGAGCAAAGCCTGCAGGAGCAGAACACGCGTCAGACCGACATGCGCGCCCTGGAGCTGGATGATGTGTTGGCGGCCATCGCGCAGTTGAAGGCCACGCTGATGGCCAAGGGCGAGGCGACCGAGCTGTTCGGCCAACTGCGCGGTGATGGCCTGGCCTCGGCCATTGCCAGCATCGAGCAGGGCTTTGGCGATGACTGGTTCTACCCCAACGTGGCCAGCCGCGCGGCGCATCTGCTGTATTTCGTCATCAAGAACCACCCGCTGGCCGATGGCAACAAGCGCAGTGGTTCGTTTTTGTTTCTCTGGTATCTGCAACTGAACCAGCACCTGCTGGCGCGCCCGGTGGAACAGTTGATCAACGACAACACGCTGGTGGCGCTGGCGCTGTTGGTGGCCGAGAGCCTGCCTGAGCAGAAAGAATTGATGGTGCGCCTGGTGGAGCATTTCGTGCTGCTGAGGCCGCTTTAAAGAACAACACGCACATTGCCGAGCAAGGAGCATAGAGCGTTATGGCGGATAGCCGGGAAGCCCAGTTTCAACACGACATCATCACCGCCATGGTCGCCCAGGGCTGGCTCACAGGCCCGGCCAGCGGTTATGACCGGCGCACGGCGCTGTATACCCAGGACTTTCTCGGTTACTTCAAGGCCGCTTGGCCCGAGCGCTGGGACAAGTTCGCCAAGGCCAACCCGAATAACCCGGAAGCCGTGCTGGTGCAGAAGCTGGTACGCGAGCTGGAGCAGGACGGCACCCTGGATGTGCTGCGCCATGGCTTCAAGCTGCCGGGGGTGAAGATCGAGACGTGCAGCTTCAAGCCCGACCACGGCATGAACCCGGATACCCTCAAGCGCTACCAGTGCAACCGCCTGCGCGTGGTGCCCGAGGTTTCGTATTCACCTCACTACCGGGAAGGGGAGTACAACCCGCGTCTGGATCTGGTGCTGTTCGTCAACGGCATCCCCGCCGCCACGCTGGAGCTGAAAAGCGAGTTCAAGCAGAGCGTGGAAAACGCCAAGCGTCAGTACCGCCAGGATCGCCCGGTCAAAGACCCGCTGACGCGCAAACCCGAACCGCTGCTGACCTTCAAGCGCGGCGCGCTGGTGCATTTTGCCGTGAGCCAGGATGAGGTGGCGATGACCACCCAGCTGGCCGGCAAGGAGACCTTCTTTCTGCCGTTCAACCTTGGCAGCCTCGACGGTGGTGCCGGCAACCCGCCCGCACCGGATGACAGCCAGTACGCCACCGGTTACCTGTGGCAGCGCCTGTTCCAGCCCGACGCCTGGCTCAAGGTGCTGGGGCGCTTCCTGCACCTGCAAAAGAGCGTGAAAGAAGATGCCGACGGCAATCGCGTCACCAAAGAAACCCTGATCTTCCCGCGCTACCACCAGTGGGAAGTGGTCAACAGGCTGATCGAGACCACCCGCACTGAAGGGCCGGGCAAGCGTTACCTGATCCAGCACAGCGCTGGCTCGGGCAAGTCCAACTCCATTGCCTGGACGGCGCATCAACTGGCTTCGCTTTACGATGCGGAGGGCCAGCGCCTGTTCAACTCGGTGATCGTGATTACCGACCGCACCGTGCTGGACAAGCAACTGCAGGACACCATCTACCAGTTCGAGCATGCCCAGGGCGTGGTCAAATGCATCACCCGCGACGTCGGCAGCCAGAGCAAGTCCGAACAACTGGCCGAGGCGTTGGTCGAGCAGACGCGCATCGTCATCGTCACCATCCAGACCTTCCCGGCGCTGTTCGACGCACTGGACAAGTACCCCAAGCTGGCCAGCGGCCGCTATGCGGTGATCGCCGACGAGGCGCACTCCTCGCAGACCGGCTCGTCGGCCAGCAAGCTCAAGCAGATTCTCGGCAGCGATGCCTCCGGCTCCGATAAAGCAGAGCCTGAGGAGATCAGCGCCGAAGAACTGCTGGACGCCGCTGTGGCTGCGCGTGCGCCCAACGAGCGCATCAGCTACTACGCCTTTACCGCCACGCCCAAACCCAAAACCCTGGAGCTGTTCGGGCGCGTACCCGACCCGACATTGCCGCCCAGTGCCGACAACAAGCCAGAGGCGTTTCACCTGTACTCCATGCGCCAGGCCATCGAGGAAGGTTTCATCCTCGATGTGCTGCGCAACTACACCACCTACAGCACCGCCTGGAAGATCGCCCACCCGGACGGCGACGACGAGGAAGTGGACTCGAAGAAGGCGCGCATGAAACTGGCGCGCTGGGTGCGCCTGCACCCGTACAACATCAGCCAGAAAGTGGAGGTGATCGTCGAGCACTTCCGCGCCAATATCCGCCACCTGCTGGGTGGCCAGGCCAAGGCCATGGTGGTCACCAGCAGCCGGCAGGAGGCGGTGCGCTACCAACTGGCGGTGCAGGCCTACGTGAAGCAGATGGGCTACGGCGACGTGCATCCGCTGGTGGCCTTCTCCGGCAGCGTGCTGCCGGACGGGGTGATCCCCGAAGAGGTGACGGAAAACAGCAGCCTGCTCAACCCCGGTCTGAATGGACGTGATCTGGCTGAAGCCTTCGATACCCAGGACTTCAACGTGATGATCGCCGCCAATAAGTACCAGACCGGCTTCGATCAGCCCAAGCTGTGCGCAATGTATGTGGACAAGAAGCTGCAGGGCGTGGACTGCGTGCAAACCTTGTCGCGCCTGAATCGTACCTTCGGCGACAGCAAGCCGACCTTCATCCTCGACTTCTTCAACGACGCCAAGGACATTCTCGAAGCGTTCTTGCCGTACTACACCGAGGCCGAGCTGACCGATGTGACCGACCCGCAGCTCATCTATGACCTGCAGAAGAAGCTGGATGCCGAGGGCATCTACCACTGGGAGGAGGTGACGGCGTTCGCCATCGCCTTTTTCGACCCCAAGGCCGCCGCCAGTAAGCTCAGTTACTACTGCGCGCCGGCCAAGGAGCGTTTTGCCAAGCGCTACAAGCTGGCCCAGGAGTCACGCCAGCAGGCGCTGGACTTCAAGCGTACCGCCGAGCGCAGCGGCGACAGTGCCGGCTTGAAGAGGGCTGAGGCGGCAATCAAGGAAGCCGGCGAGCAGATCGATCAGCTCGATCTGTTCCGCAAGAACCTGCAGAGCTTCGTGCGCCTGTATGAGTTCCTCTCGCAGATCATTCCTTATGAGGATCGCGAGCTGGAGCAGCTGTGCGTGTATGCCAAGCACCTGTACCCGCTGCTGCGTATTGATCGCCTGGATCAGGATGGCGTAGACCTTGGTGAGCTGCAGTTGAGCCATTACCGTCTTCGCAAGCGCGCCGAGCATCAGTTGCGGTTGAGCGAGGAACAAGGCAACTACGGCCTTGATCCAGCGAGTGCGCTAGGCTGCGGCAAGGCCCATGACCCGGAGAAAAAGCGGCTATCGGAAATCATCGATGCACTGAACGATATATTCGGTGCTGAGGTGAGCGATGAGGACCAGCTGCAGTTCCTCACTGGCATCGCCAAGCGCATCAGCCGCCAAGAGGACGTGATGGCCCAGGTCAACCATCACTCGGTCGAGCAGGTGATGCATGGCTTGTTCCCCAAGCGCGTGCTGGACTCCGTGTTGGACGCCATGACCGACAACGAAAAGATGTCGCTGGAAGTGCTGGATAACGAAACCAAGAGCCGGGCGTTTGCGTTGGTGATTTTGAAGATGCTGACGCAACAGACTGGCTTGGAAGAAAGCAACCTGCGCGGCGTGTGAGCGCTGATAACAGGGAAAGGGAGTAGAGATGGCGATTCCGGATTTTCAGAGCGTGATGCGCCCCGTGCTGGCCACTGTGCAGGATGGTGCGCCGCTGCCCCTCAACGAGTTGCGTGAGCGCGTGGCTGAGCATTTCCTGTTGACCGAGGATGAGCGCAAGGAGCGCCTTCCCTCGGGGCATCAGACGGTAATCAACAACCGTGTGGGTTGGGCACGTACCTACCTGAACAAGGCCGGGCTGTTGTGTATTCCGGCCAAGGGCATGGTGCAGATTACCGCGCGTGGCCGGGATACCCTTCTCAGCGGTCCGCAGCGCATCACTGTGAGCTGGTTGAAGCAATTCCCTGAGTTCGCCGACTTCCATACCGCCAAGCCGCAGTCCGTTGATGCGCCGGCCATTGCGGCGCTCGATGCCGCAGAGACGACTCCGGACGAGCAATTGGCCGAGGCTCATCAGGCTCTTGTGCAGTCGCTCGCTGATGAGCTGTTGGCGCAGGTGCGTGCGGCGACGCCGAGCTTCTTCGAGCAACTGGTGGTCGATCTGATGTTGGCCATGGGCTACGGCGGCTCGCGCAAGGAAGCCGGCAAGGCGACCCAGGCCACCAACGATGATGGTATCGACGGCATCATCAAGGAAGACAAGCTCGGCCTCGACGTGATCTATCTGCAGGCCAAGCGCTGGAGCAACACAGTACACCGGCCTGAAATCGACAAGTTCATCGGTGCTCTGACGCGTCAGCGAGCTCGCAAGGGTGTTTTCATCACTACTTCGGACTTCTCCACGGGCGCACGCGAAGCAGCCTTGGGGCTGGATATCAAAGTGGTGCTGATCGACGGCGTTGAGCTGGCGCGCTTGATGGTGGAGAACAACCTGGGGGTGAGCGTCAAGCAGGTGTACGAGGTGAAGCAGCTCGACAGCGACTATTTCGCCGAAGAGTGACGGTGACAGGGGAGCTGGGCTTAGGCGGCTTCCCGTGAAAACGCAGGCAATAAAAAACCGGCTCAAAGGCCGGTTTTTTATTGCCTTCAGAAGGTACTTAAACTATCTCAAGGCTGTATATGGTGCCCAGGGACGGAATCGAACCGCCGACACGGGGATTTTCAATCCCCTGCTCTACCAACTGAGCTACCTGGGCCAACGGGGCGCTATTAGACGGATTTGAAGGATCAGTGTCAAGCGCGAGTTTGAAAAATATTTAATTATTTCGGGCGCTTAGGTTCGTGAGGGGCTGGAGACGGATTGTGTACCCAGCACACTGTCGCGGCTGAAGCCCCTCCCACAAGCATTCTTATTCGCTTGGTGGTACGTAGCCTTCGGCCTGGGCGTATTCCTCGCCGGAGAGGAACTTGTCCATCTCGGCCTGGAGGAACTTGCGATCTTCGGCGTTCATCATGTTCAGCCGGCGCTCGTTGATCAGCATGGTCTGGTGCTTCTGCCACTCGTCCCAGGCTTGCCTGGAAACGTTGTTGAAGATGTCTTCGCCTTTGGCGCCGGGGTAGGGCGCGCGATCCAGGCCGGGCAGTTCCTGTTTGTATTTGCGGCACAGCACGGTGCGGGTCATGTCGGTTCTCCAGCGGTAATGACTTGCGCCGCGCGTTTCAGCAGCTTCTTCACCGGGGCGGCGAGGCCCAGGCGCGGCGGGGTGGCGAGGTTATACCAGAGCCAGTCGCCCTCGGCCACGCGGCTGGGCTGTTCGGTTGCCTGCACCAGCCAAGGCTCGATGGCGAGCTGGAAGTGGCTGAAGGTGTGGGTCAGGCCTTCCAGTTCGCGGCGTTCACCGAGTTCGAGTCGTTGCTGCTGGCCGAGGTCGTCGAGCTGAGACAGGTCATCCAGTTCCGGCAGGCTCCAGAGTCCGCCCCACAGTCCCGTTGACGGGCGGCGATAGAGCAGGATGTGGCCGGCGGCATTGATGAGCAGTGGCATCAGGGTGCGCTTTTGCGGCAGCGTCTTGCGTGGCTTGGGGATGGGATAGCGGATTTCTAGGCCGAGTAGATGCGCCTGACAGCCGCTGCGCACCGGGCACAGCAGGCAGGTGGGCTTGCTGCGGGTGCAGAGGGTAGCGCCAAGGTCCATCATCGCCTGGGTGTAATGCCCGACCCGTTCGTGCGGGGTCAGGCGCTCGGCCACATCCCAGAGTTGCTTGGCCACCTTCGGCTCGCCCGGATAGCCCTCCTGCGCCACGTAGCGCGCCAGTACGCGCTTGACGTTGCCGTCGAGGATCGGCGCACGTACGCCCATGCTCAGGCTGGCGATGGCGCCGGCCGTGGAGCGGCCGATGCCGGGCAGCTCGCTGAGTGCCTCGACGCTGCGCGGGAACTCGCCGCCGTGCTCGCGCATGATGATCTGCGCGGTCTTCTGCAGGTTGCGTGCGCGGGTGTAGTAGCCCAGGCCCGTCCACAGATGCAGCACTTCGTCTTCCGGTGCTTCGGCCAGGTCTTTCACCGTCGGCAATGCAGCCATGAAACGGTCGAAGTAACCGAGCACGGTGCTGACCTGGGTCTGCTGCAGCATGATTTCCGAAACCCAGACGCGATAAGGCGTGATGTTCTGCTGCCAGGGCAGATCCTTGCGCCCGTGCTGGTCGTACCAGGCCAGCACGGCGCTGTTGAACTGCTCGGGGCTCATCGGTTGAACAGGCCCTTGAGTGCATCTTTCAGATCCGGGCTGACCTTGTCGCCGAGCTTCTCTTCCAGCTTCTCGGTCAGCTTGTTGCCAGCCAGGCGTGCGGCGATCTTGCCCAGGCCGTCCTGATCCAGACGGCAGGCCTTGGCGCCCAGCTCCAGCGGACCGCGGCAGCGCAGCGGCCATTCGATGCCGACGTAGCGTTCATTGACCTGACAGGCCGGGTCCGGCATTTCACGCTTGTCGCCTTCGATGGTGATGCCGACCTTGTAGTCGAGACCCAGTACGCGCAGGTCGAGATCGCCATTGCCGCTGACCGCCAGGCCGGGAACCTGGGCCTTGAGGTCGGGGTTGTGAGCGACGCCGTCGCGCACGCTGAGGCTGCCCTTGAGCTCGCGGAAGGGGGTGTCCTTGCCGGTTGGCGGGTTGCTCAGCGACTTGCGGTTGAGCGTGGCGATGCCGCGACAAAGTTGCTGTTCGAGGTTGGCATCGACCAGCACGCCGTCGTTGAGGACGAAGCTGGCGTTGCCGTTAAGTGCCTCGACCCATTCCTTCTGGCTGTTGCCGCGGGTGTTGAACTTGGCATCCAGATCGAGCATGCCCTTGATCGGCGACGGCTGATCGTCCTTCTTCAGCAGCGGCTCCAGCGGTATGCGGCTGAGGCGTTTTTCCACGCTGATCATCGGCTCGGCCTGGCGCACGTCGATGCGCCCGCTGCCAGCGAAGCTGCCGCCCTGCATCTTGCCGCGCGCTTCCTCCAGAGTGATCAGGCCGCCACGGCCATTGGCCTTGAGGTTGACGTCGGTGAAGGGCTGCTTGTCGTAGGTGAGCTGGCCGAGGCTGAGCGCCATTTGCAGGTCGAGTTTGCGCAACTGGTCCACCGGCAGCACCTTCTCGTTGCTCCAGGCCTGTTGGGTCGGGGCATTGGGCAGCGGGGTGGTGCCGTCCTTGCCGGCGATCGCGATGCTTTCCTTGACCTCGGCCTTGCGCGCAGCCGCGGGGCTGTCCTTGGTTTTCGGTGGCAGGTAGCGATCGAGGTCGAGCTTGTCGCCCTTGAGGTCGACGCGCAGCGCCTGCTTGCTGACATCGGCCACGCCGAGCTTGCCGGTGAAGGTGCTGCCGTCGAGCTTGAGGTTGAGCTCTTCGAACATCATGCCTTTGCTCGAGCCGTTCAGGCGGCTGACCAGCTCGAACTGGTTAAGGGCGTCACTGGCCTGCATGGCCGGCAGTTCGACGCCGATGCCGTCGAGAAACTCGCGCAGGTTCAGCGAGGCGATGGACAGCCCGCCGGAAATCTTGGCGTCCTCGCCCAGCTCGCGCGCCTTGATCTCGCCGAGGGCGCGCAACTGGTTGGCGGAGAGTTTGAGGCCGTTCCATTCGGCAATATTGGCAGCCTGGTCGACCAGCAATTGGCCTTGGGCAGAGAAGTTCAGGGTCTTGCCCTTGAGCGGTTCGCCCGAGGCTTCGCCGGTCAGCTTGAGGTCTTCGAACTGGTAGCGCTTGAGGGCGCGGTCGAAGCGCAGTTGGCCTTCGACTTCGCTGCGCGCACGCAGCACCGGCTGGTTGGTGCCGAAGAACGCGCTGAACTTGACCGGAATACTGGCGCCTTCGCGAATCGCGCCGGTTTTCAGCTCGATGTTCTCGACGGTGAATTGCTGGCCCTTCTGCGCGTCGCTGTAGTCAACACGCGAGTTGCTCAGGGTCAGGCTGTCGATGTCCAGCTTGACCGGCTGGGCGGCCGGCTTTTCGCTCGGCTGGCTCGGCGGCGCATCTTCACTCGGTGCGGGTTCGCTGGGCGCTGGTTGCGTGGTGCTGGCCTGGGCCGGGCGGCCGACGCCTTCCCAGTTGCCATGGCCCTTGTCGTCGCGCTGCAGGTTGAGATTGAGGCCATCGACGCGGATGTCGCTCATCTGCACTTCCTTGCGCAGCAGCGGCATCACGCGCACCGACAGGCCGATCATGCGCAGGTCGGCGAAGGGCTTGTCCGGCGTGTCGGCGCTGGCCAGGGTGGCGTCGGTCAGCTCCAGGCCCAGCCAGGGGAACAGGCTCCAGCCGATATCACCCTTGAGCTGCAGGTCGAGGTTGGCCTTGTCGTGGGCGATCTGGCGGATTTCGTCCTTGTAATCGTTGGGGTCGAACAGATGAGTCAGGGCGAACAGCAGCGCCACTACGATCAGCAGCAAGCCGAGAAGGAAGAGGCCCAGGATCTTGCCGAGCGCTTTCATGGACGAGTCCTTGTTTCGATAACGAAATGTGCGGGCGGCCAGTGGAGGCGCAGCCGTCGATAATGGCGCCGATTATAGCCTTACAGGGCTTCTGCGACCCGCTCGGCAATGGCCAGGCTGGCGGTGAGTCCTGGCGATTCGATGCCGAACAGGTTGGCCAGGCCCGGCAGGCGGTGGTCGGCAGGGGTTTGGATCAGGAAGTCGGCAGCCGGTTCCCCGGGCCCGCTGAGCTTGGCGCGCACGCCGGCATAGCCGGGTTGCAGGCGGTTCGCATCGATTGCCGGGAAGTAGCGGGCAATGGCAGCGGCGAAAGGCGCGCGCAGGTCCTCGTCGACTGCGTAGTCGAGCGCATCCAGCCAGCGCACGTCCGGGCCGAAGCGCAGTTGGCCAGCGAGATCGAGGGTGGCATGGATGCCCAGGCCGGCAGTATTGGCCTCCGGCATCGGGTAGATCAGCCGGGAGAACGGCGAGCGCCCGCTATAGCCGAAGTAGCGGCCCTGGCACAGATGCAGTGGCGGCACTGGCAGGCCTTCGATGGTGCTGGCCAGGCGCTGGGCGAAGGGGCCGCCGGCGTTGATCACCCGTTGTGCGCGCAGGGTAAAGATTTCGCCGGCGCTGTGGCCGCTGGCGATCCAGGCGTCGCTGTCGCGCTGCAAGCGTTCGACGCGGCTGTGCAGCGCCAGTTGTGCACCGCGACTCTCCGCCACCGCCAGCAGCGATTGCAGATAGGCATGGCTGTCGATGATGCCTGTGCTCGGCGAGAGCAGGGCGTGGACACCACGCAGGGCGGGTTCCAGCTCCCGCAGGCGCGACCGGTTGACGGGTTGCAGATCGTTCACGCCGCTGGCCTCGGCATTGCTGGCCAGCGCCTCGAGCTTGCCGATTTCGTTCTCCTGCACCGCCACCAGCAGTTTGCCGATCCGTCGATGCGCCACGCCGTGCTGGTTGCACCAGGCGTACAGACGTTCGCGACCCTCCAGGCACAGCTCGGCCTTGAGCGAGCCGGGCGGGTAATAGAGGCCGGCATGAATGACCTCGGAGTTGCGACTGGAGGTGTGGCTGCCGATCAGCCCCTCCGCCTCCAGAATCAGCGTATCGGGCCCGCCCAGGCGGGCGGCGCAGGCCAGGCCGAGGGCGCCGGCGCCAATGATCAGGGTGTCGACTTCGTGCATGGCTCTATCGCTGTGTTTGCTGGTTGGCGGGAGCATAGCAAGAGCTGCGTTGCGCTTTCCGGCATGGGCGCGTCGGTCTGTGCAGCGGATCCGACCATCGCCGGTAGCCGTTGCCGCCCCGGCACGCCTATAATGCTGGCCTTTTTCCGTTAGCAATTCGTGGAGCTGGTGATGGCCGAACGTACGGCATTCGTCGAGCGCAACACCCTGGAGACCCAAGTCAAGGTCTCGATCAACCTGGATGGCACCGGCAAGGCCAAATTCGATATTGGCGTGCCGTTTCTCGAGCACATGCTCGACCAGATCGCCCGTCATGGCCTGATCGACCTCGATATCGAGTGCAAGGGCGATCTGCATATCGACGACCATCACACCGTCGAGGACGTCGGCATCACCCTCGGCCAGGCTTTCACCAAGGCTATCGGCGACAAGAAGGGCATGACCCGCTACGGCCATTCCTACGTGCCGCTGGACGAAGCGCTGTCGCGCGTGGTGATCGACTTCTCCGGTCGTCCCGGCCTGCAGATGCACGTGCCGTTCACCCGCGCGGTGGTCGGCAACTTCGACGTCGACCTGTTCCAAGAATTCTTCCAGGGCTTCGTCAACCACGCGCTGGTGTCGCTGCACATCGACAATCTGCGCGGGCACAACACCCACCACCAGATCGAAACCGTGTTCAAGGCCTTCGGCCGCGCGCTGCGCATGGCGGTGGAGCTGGACCCGCGCATGGCCGGGCAGATGCCCTCGACCAAGGGCTGCCTGTAAATGCAGACGGTAGCCGTAATCGACTATGGCATGGGCAACCTCCACTCGGTGGCCAAGGCGCTGGAACACGTCGGCGCCGGCCGCGTACTGGTAACCAGCGACGCCAAGGTGATCCGCGAGGCCGACCGCGTGGTGTTCCCCGGCGTCGGTGCAATCCGCGATTGCATGGCTGAGATCAGACGTCTGGGCTTCGACGAGCTGGTGCGTGAAGTCAGCGCCGACCGTCCGTTTCTCGGCATCTGCGTCGGCATGCAGGCTTTGCTCGAACGCAGCGAGGAGAACGATGGCGTCGATTGCATCGGCCTGTTCCCCGGCCAGGTACGCTTCTTCGGCAAGGACCTGAGCGAAGACGGCGAGCGCCTCAAGGTGCCGCACATGGGTTGGAACGAGGTCAGCCAGGCGGTGAAGCACCCGCTGTGGCACGACATCCCGGAAAATGCGCGCTTCTACTTCGTGCACAGCTATTACATCGAGGCCGGCAAGCCGCAGCAGGTGGTCGGTCGCGGTCACTACGGCAAGGACTTCGCCGCGGCATTGGCCGAGGGCTCGCGCTTCGCCGTGCAGTTCCACCCGGAGAAGAGCCACACCCACGGCCTGCAGTTGCTGCAGAACTTCATCGCCTGGGATGGCCGCTGGTAATGGCCCGCAACAAGGCTCCCAGTCTGGCGCTCGAGCCTGCCCAGGAGCAGGCTGCGCTGCTGATGCTGCAGCGTTTTCTCGATGAGCGTTTCGAGCTGCAGCTAGGCACCTTCGAGGTGCAGGAAGTCCTTGACCAGATCACCCGCGAGCTGGCGCCGCACTATTACAACAAGGCGATTCTCGATGTGCAGGCGCACCTGAAGGACAGGTTCGAAAGCATCGAGAGCGACCTCTGGGCGCTCGAAAAGAGCTGAGTGCCTTACCGAATTCAAACTTGAACAGGTTCAACCGATGCTGATTATCCCCGCTATCGATCTCAAGGACGGCGCTTGCGTGCGTCTGCGTCAGGGCCGCATGGAAGACTCCACGGTATTTTCCGATGACCCGGTGAGCATGGCCGCCAAATGGGTCGAGGGCGGCTGCCGTCGTCTGCATCTGGTCGATCTGAACGGCGCCTTCGAAGGCCAGCCGGTCAACGGCGAAGTGGTCACTGCCATCGCCAAGCGTTACCCGAACCTGCCGATCCAGATCGGCGGCGGCATTCGTACCCTGGAGACCATCGAGCACTACGTGCGCGCTGGCGTCAGCTACGTGATCATCGGCACCAAGGCAGTCAAGGAGCCGGAGTTCGTCACCGAGGCGTGCAAGGCCTTCCCCGGCAAGGTCATCGTCGGCCTGGATGCCAAGGACGGTTTCGTCGCCACCGACGGCTGGGCGGAAGTCTCCAGCGTGCAGGCCACCGACCTGGCCAGGCGCTTCGGGGCCGACGGCGTGTCTGCCATCGTTTATACCGACATCGCCAAAGACGGCATGATGCAGGGCTGCAACGTCGAAGCAACCGCCGCGCTGGCCGCTGCCAGCCGCATCCCGGTGATCGCTTCCGGCGGTATCCACAACCTCGGCGACATCGAAAAGCTGCTGCTGGCGCGTTCGCCCGGCATCATCGGCGCCATCACCGGCCGGGCCATCTACGAAGGCACCCTGGATGTGGCCGAAGCGCAGGCCTTTTGCGACAACTTCAAAGGTTAAACCGTAGGGCGGGTGAAACCCGCCACCACTGACGCAATCTTTATCGGTGGGTTGCACCCACCCTCCGGGAGCTCCGTATGGCACTGGCTAAACGCATCATCCCTTGCCTGGACGTGGACAACGGCCGCGTGGTCAAGGGCGTCAAGTTCGAGAACATCCGCGATGCCGGCGACCCGGTGGAAATCGCCCGCCGCTACGATGAGCAGGGCGCCGACGAGATTACCTTCCTCGACATCACCGCCAGTGTCGATGGCCGCGACACCACACTGCACACCGTCGAGCGCATGGCCAGCCAGGTATTTATCCCGCTGACCGTCGGCGGTGGGGTGCGCAGCGTGGCGGACATCCGCAATCTGCTCAATGCCGGCGCCGACAAGGTGTCGATCAATACCGCCGCCGTGTTCAACCCCGAGTTCGTCGGCGAGGCCGCGGCGCGCTTCGGTTCGCAGTGCATCGTCGTCGCTATCGACGCCAAGCGCGTGTCCGCGCCGGGCGAGCCGGGCCGCTGGGAGATCTTCACCCATGGCGGGCGCAAGCCGACCGGCCTGGATGCCGTAGCCTGGGCGAAGAAAATGGAAGACCTCGGTGCCGGCGAGATCCTGCTCACCAGCATGGATCAGGACGGCGTGAAGAGCGGCTACGACCTGGGTGTGACCCGCGCCATCAGCGAGGCCGTGCGCGTGCCGGTGATCGCCTCCGGTGGCGTCGGCAACCTGCAGCACCTGGCCGATGGCATCCTCGAAGGCAAGGCCGATGCCGTGCTGGCGGCGAGCATCTTTCACTTCGGCGAATACACCGTGCCGGAAGCCAAGGCTTACCTGGCCAGCCGCGGTATCGTCGTGCGCTGATCTGTCGCGCCGCTGGGGGCTGTACAGCAGCCCCGAGTGGCGTTGTCATTTGCCTGAATCGCCCGATTGACGCTGCTTTCGCTAAAAGCTGCGGGCGAGTCGACGGCAAAGTGCCAGCGATCCGGCTAGCATGAGCTCATATCCCTTCACTCTGCTTCTCCGCGCTTGCGGAGGGCTGCTTTTTGCCGAGCATTTTCGACACGGAGTCTTCATGTTCCTTCTTCGATTCGTGACCATCCTGGCCCTGACCTGCGGCCTCAGCCTCGCCCGTGCAGAACCGCTGGTGCTGCTCACGGAGAATCTGCCGCCGTTCAACATGTCGGTCAGTGGCAACAACTTCGCCCGGGACGACAACGTCACCGGTATCAACGCCGATATCCTGCGCGCCGTCTGCGAGCGCGCCGAGGTCGACTGCCAGATGATCCTGCGTTTCCCCTGGCGCCGCGTGTACCAGCAGACGCTGGACGATGTCGGCTACGGCCTGTTCTCCACTGCACGCACCGCTGAGCGTGAAAACCAGTTCAAATGGGTCGGGCCGCTGGCCAACAACGAGTGGGTGCTGTTCGCCCGCGGTGACAGCGATATCCAGCTGGCCTCTCTGGACGATGCGCGGCGTTACCGCATCGGTGGCTACAAGGACGATGCCAAGACCCAGTTCCTGCTTGACCGCGGCTTCGAGGTGCAGACGGCGCTGCGCGATAACGAGAACGTGCACAAGCTGGCACGCGAGCAGATCGATCTGTGGGTCACCTCGAATCAGGCTGGGCGGTACATGGCGCGCCAGGAGGGTATGCAGGACCTCAGGGTGGTACAGCAACTGCACACCGCTGAACTCTACCTGGCGCTAAACCTGCAAACCCCGGATGAGCTGGTGCAGAAGTTGCAGAGTGCATTGGATTCGCTGCGGGCCGAGGGTGCGTTGAAGAGCATCGAGGCACGCTATTGAGGCACACTGCCAGTAATCGCTGGGCCGGGGAGGGCATGGCGGTTATCCTGACGCGGTCTGCCTTTTATTAGAAAGAGAAATGCCATGTTCAAACGCCTGTTGATCGCGCTGGCCGGCACCCTTGTGGTGCTTGCCGGCGCCGCACGCGCCGAAGTCGACCCGGACTACACCGTGGTCCTGCTGACCGAGAACTTCCCGCCCTACAACATGGCCATCAATGGCAAGAACTTCGCCCAGGAGGACAATATCGACGGCATCGCCGTGGATATCGTCCAGGAAATGTTCAAGCGCGCCGGGGTTCAGTACAACCTGACCCTGCGCTTCCCCTGGGACCGCATCTACAACCTGGCGCTGGAAAAGCCCGGCTACGGCGTGTTCGTGACCGCGCGACTGCCGGAGCGCGAGCAATTGTTCAAGTGGGTCGGCCCCATCGGTCCGGACGACTGGGTGATGCTCGCTCAGGGCGACAGCCCGGTCACACTGTCCAGTCTCGACGATGCCAAGCGATACCGTATTGGCGCCTACAAGGGCGACGCAATTTCCGAATACCTGACCGAAAAGGGCGTCGAGCACAGCACCTCGCTGCGCGACCAGGAAAACGCGCGCAAGCTCGAGACGGGGCAGATCGATCTTTGGGCTACGGGTGACCCGGCCGGTCGTTACCTGGCCAAGCAGGAGGGCATCTCCGGCCTCAAGACCGTTTTGCGATTCAACAGTGCCGAGCTCTACCTGGCGCTGAACAAGGAAACGCCTGACGAGATCGTCACCAGGCTGCAGGCGGCCCTGGATAAGATGCGCGCCGAAGGCTTCGTCGAAAAGACCCTGAACAGCTACCTGTAAGCACCGAACATGCGACCGGCCACGTGCCGGTCGCTTGCCATGGATGGCAGCGCCACCGAGTGCCGATGACCGGGCTCGGGCCCATGCAAGGATGTGGCTAGCCATAACCACAAATCACGCGAGCGGTACGTCTTATGCTGAAAACTCTGAAGAAAAGCCTGTTCGTCGCCCTGTTTCTCACCTCCGGCTTCGCCCATGCGGAGCTGCCGGCGGACTACAAGGTGGTGCTGCTGACCGAGAATTTCCCGCCCTTCAACATGGCGGTGGACGACAAGAACTTCGCCCGTGACGACGGTATCGATGGCATCAGCGCCGACATCGTGCGCGAGATGTTCAAGCGTGCCGGCATCGATTACACCCTGACCCTGCGCTTCCCCTGGGATCGCCTCTATCGCCTGACCCTGGACAAGCCCAACTACGGCCTGTTCTCCACCACCTATACCGAAGAGCGCAAACCGCTGTTCAAGTGGGTCGGCCCGCTGGCCAAGACCGGCTGGGTGCTGCTCGCCGCGCCGGGCAACGACATCAGGGTGTCGAGCTTGCAGGACGCCGCCAAGTACCGCGTCGGTGCGTACAAGAACGATGCGGTCAGCCAGCATCTGGAAAGCCAGGGGCTGGAGCCGATCAACGCCCTGCGTGACCAGGAGAACGTGAAGAAGCTGGTGCGCGGGCAGATCGACTTGTGGGCCACCACCGACCCAGTCGGCCGCTACCTGGCCAAGCAGGAAGACGTCAGCGGCCTCAACACCGTGCTGCGTTTCAATGACGCCGAACTTTACCTGGCGCTGAACAAGGACACCCCGGACGAGGTCATCGAGCGCCTGCAGAAAGCGCTAGACGAGATGCGTGCCGACGGCTTCATCGACGACATTACCGAGAATTATCTGTAACCGGTTGCCGGGCACAGGCTCGTGGCTCGCGGCGCGCGCCCTGCGGGTCGCGTGCCAGGCAGGGCGGGCGTGACCCGCGACGGATAACGCGCTGGGTTATACCCGGCCTACATGAAAACGCCGCAATTTCGCGAGGAAATTGCGGCGTTTTTCATTACCGGTCGGCTCAGTTGCCGCGCGTGACGCTCAGGCCCTTGAGCAGGTTGAGTGCCTGGCTCAATTGGTAGTCGTCGTCCTGCGGGCGCTCGGTGCGAGCGGCCTGGGCGATTCGGCTCGGGCGGTCCGCACCGCCGTTGCCATTGCCCAGATGGCCCTGCAGATCGGCTTCCTTGATGCCTTCAGCGTCCTGCTCGCGGGTGACCTTGGCGCGTGCCACCTCGATATCGGGGACGATGCCCTGAGCCTGGATCGAGCGGCCGTTGGGGGTGAAATACAGCGCCGTGGTCAGCTTCAGTGCGCGGTCGTTGTTCAGCGGCAGCACGGTCTGTACCGAGCCCTTGCCGAAGCTGTCGGTGCCCATCAGTACCGCGCGTTTGTGATCCTGCAGGGCGCCGGCGACGATTTCCGAGGCCGAGGCGCTGCCGCCGTTGATCAGCACCACCAATGGCACGCCTTCACTGGCATCGGCCGGGTCGGCGTTGAAGCGCAGCTCGGAGTTGGCCAGGCGGCCTTCGGTGTAGACGATCAATCCGTTCTTGAGGAAGTGGTCGGCCACTTCCACCGCAGCCTGCAGCACGCCGCCCGGGTTGTTGCGCAGGTCCATGACCAGGCCGCGCAGCTTCTTGTTGCCGTTCTCCTGGCGCAGCTTGGTCAGCGTCTTGCCGACCTCCTCGCCGGTGTTGATTTGAAACTGCGAGATACGCAGGTAGCCGTAGCCGTCCTCAAGCATCTGGCTCTTGACGCTACGCACCTTGATCACCGCGCGGGTCAGCGTCAGGTCGAACGGGCGGCCGCCGTCGCGCACCAGGGTCAGCTCGATCTCGCTGCCGGCCTTGCCGCGCATCTTTTCCACCGCTTCCATCATCGACAGGCCCTTGGTCGGCTGGCCATCGATCTTGACGATCAGGTCACCGGGCTGGATGCCGGCTTTCGAGGCGGGCGTGTCGTCGATGGGCGAAACCACCTTGACGAAGCCATCCTCCATGCCGACCTCGATACCCAGGCCGCCGAACTCGCCGCTGGTGCTTTCCTGCAGATCGGCGAAGGCTTCCGGCTCGAGGTAGGCCGAGTGCGGGTCAAGGTTGCTGAGCATGCCCTTGATGGCATTCTCCAGCAGGGTCTTGTCGCTGACCGGCTCGACATAGGCGGCCTTGATGCGGTCCATCACCTCGGCGAAGGTGCGCAGATCATCCAGCGGCAGCGGGGCCTTTTCGCTTGCTACCGCTGCTGGCGCGGGGGCAGGGTCGCCGGCATGCAGGGCTGGAACGCCGAGCAGCAGCCCGAGGGCCAGGGCCAGGCAGGTGGGGCGAAAGCGATGGGGCATGAAGACAACTCCTAAATGAATGAGGCGCTACCAGGCTGTTGAAAAACTACCTGCGTTGGCAATACTGCGTTAAAAACGGCCTCAGAATGCTCGTTTACAACTCGTAGACTCGAATGCGAGCCCAGTCCGTTCTTCGGCCGTTTTTGCGGTGCTACCATCGGTATTCTCTTGCCTGCCTCGCTTACGTTTTTCAGTAACCTGGTTATCCCTGCGCGCGGCACCACTGTGCCGGATCACTCGGGCGACCGTTCTGGCGAATGGCGAAGTACAGTGCCGATGCATCCTGGCCGCCGCTACTGCCGACGGTGGCGATGGGGTCGCCGGCCTTGACCACGTCCCCGGCATTCTTCAGCAGGCTCTGGTTGTGGCCATACAGGCTCAGATAACCATTGCCATGGTCGAGAATGACCAACAGACCGGCGCCACGCAACCAGTCGGCGAAAACCACTCGGCCGCCGTGCACGGCACGCACCTGACTGCCGGCGGCGGCGCCGATCAGCACGCCATCCCACTTAGTACGAGCGTCGCCGCCGCGAGGGGTTCCGTAGCGTGCTACCAATCGGCCATCGACCGGCCATGGCAACTTGCCGCGAGCGCTGGCGAAAGGCCCGCCGTAGACGGCGCCAGATGTCACCAGCGGGCCGCTGGGCTGGCTGCCTGGGCGCGCCTGCTCGGCCTTCTGGGCGGCCAGTGCGCGCTTGCGCGCTTCCTCAGCCTCGCGCGCCTGGCGGGCCAGGGTTTGCTCGATGGTCTTGAGTACGCGGCCCAGTTCGGCCTGTTCCTGCTCGCGCGCCTTGAGCCGCTGATCGCGGCTGGCGAAATCACGGTTGAGCTTGGCCAATGCCTGCTGGCGCTCCTTGCGCGCCTCGGCGAGCTTGGCGTGACGTTCATCGAGGCCCGCCTTCTGCGCCTGTAGCTGGGCCTGGTGACTGGTGATTTCTTCTTCGACGTTGGCCAGCTGGCGCAGGGTCTCGTTGAACGCGGCGAGCTGCTCGACACGCGCCTGGCTGAGGTAGTCGTAGTAGGTGAGGGTGCGCGAGAACTTTTCCGGGTTCTGCTGGTTGAGCAGCAGCTTGACGTATTCCTGGCGGCCGCTCTGATAGGCGGCGCGGGCCTGGATGGCGATCAGGCGTTGCTGTTCAGTACGCGCGCCCTGGAGTTTTTTTTTCTCCTGATCCAGGCGCTGGACTTCATCCTCGCTGCCCTTGAGCTCGCGCTGCAGTTCCTTGACCTGGTTTTCCAGGTCGCCCATCTCGGTCTCGGTCTTCTTCAACTGCTGCTGCACGCCGGATTTCTCCTGCTGCAGTTTTTCCAGCAGTTTCTTCAGCTCGGCGACGTCCTGGCGCGCGGCTTCCAGCTGGCGCTGGGTATCGGCGCGCTGATCGGCGATGGCCGGAGCGATCAGGCTGCTGAGCATAATCAGGGCAAGGATGCGAAGCATGGGCGAGGCGACACCTGGCGGAGTAGCGAATGGCGCTTAGTATGCCTAAAAAAGCAGCGGCAAGCTGCAAGCCACAAGCTGCAAGAAGTATGAAATCGGTGTGTAGCCCGGATGTAATCCGGCGGGAGATTTGCCGAATTGCATTCGGGCTACGATTCTTGCGTTCTATTCCAGTTCGACGATGGTCTTGCCGGTCATCTCGGCCGGTTGTTCCAAGCCCATCAGCTTGAGCAGGGTCGGCGCCACATCGGCCAGCACGCCGCCTTCGCGGATGCGCGCCGGACGCTGGCCTACGTAGATGAACGGCACCGGCTCGCAGGTGTGGGCGGTGTGCGCCTGGCCGGTGCATTCGTCTTCCATCTGCTCGACGTTGCCGTGGTCGGCGGTGATCAGCGCTTCGCCGCCGACCTTCTCCAGCGCGGCGGTGATGCGGCCGACGCAGCTGTCGAGGGTTTCCACGGCCTTGACCGCAGCCTCGAACACGCCGGTATGGCCGACCATGTCGCCGTTGGCGTAGTTGACGATGATCACGTCATAACGCTGGTTCTCGATGGCATCGACGATCTTGTCGGTGACTTCCGGCGCGCTCATTTCCGGCTTCAGATCGTAGGTGGCGACGTCGGGCGAGGGAATCAGGATGCGCTCTTCACCCTCGAACGGCTCTTCGCGGCCGCCGGAGAAGAAGAAGGTGACGTGGGCGTACTTCTCGGTCTCGGCGATGCGCAGCTGGGTCTTGCCGTTCTTCGCCAGGTATTCGCCGAGCACGTTGGTCAGGGCTTCCGGGGCGAAGGCGCTGGGTGCTTTGATGCTTGCCGCGTACTGGGTGAGCATGACGAAGCCGACCTGCGGCGCACGCTTGCGCTCGAATTCCTTGAAACCGGGTTCGACGAAGGCGCGGGTCAGTTCGCGGGCGCGGTCGGCGCGGAAGTTCATGAATACCACGGCGTCGCCGTCCTCGACCTGCACCGGCGCGCCGATGGTGGTGGCCTTGACGAACTCGTCGCTCTCGCCGCGCTCGTAGGCGGCCTGCAGGCCGTCGGTGGCGCTGGCGGCGTTGAACTGGCCGGCACCGTCGACGATCAGGTGGTAGGCCTGCTCGACGCGGTCCCAGCGGTTGTCGCGGTCCATGGCGAAGTAGCGGCCGGTGATGCTGGCGATGCGGCCCTTGCCGAGGCGGGCGAAGGCGGCATCGAGCAGCTCGATGGACGGTTGCGCGCTTTTGGGCGGGGTGTCGCGGCCGTCGAGGAAAGCGTGCAGGTAGATCTTCTCGGCGCCGCGCTTGGCGGCCAGTTCGGCCATGGCGACGATGTGATCCTGATGGCTGTGCACACCGCCGTCGGAGAGCAGGCCGAGGATGTGCACGGCCTTGCCGGCGGCGACGGCCTTGTCCACGGCCTGGTTGATCGTCGCGTTATCGAAGAATTCGCCGTCGCGGATCGCCTTGGTCACGCGGGTGAAGTCCTGGTAAACCACGCGACCGGCGCCGAGGTTCATGTGGCCGACTTCGGAGTTGCCCATCTGCCCGTCCGGCAGGCCGACGTCCATGCCGCTACCGGAGATCAGGCCGTGCGGGTAGGTGGCACGCAGGCGGTCGTAGACCGGCGTGCTGGCGGCGTGGATGGCGTTGTATTCGGGGTTGTCGCTGTGACCGAAGCCGTCGAGGATGATCAAGACCAAGGGTTTTGGCGTGGCACTCATTAAACTGGCTCGCTCTGCGTCTGAGGGGCAAGGGAACAGCCCGGCATTTTAGGGCCAAGCGCCTGGCGCGTCACTGCCAGACGGGGTTTGGCCGACCTGTGGGGCTGTGTATACTGGCCGGCATTTTACCGTCCTGGGCCATATAGATGTTCGCCAACCTGATTGAATTCATCATTAATCACTACGTCCTGGCAGGAATGTTCGTCGTTCTGCTGGTGCTGCTGATCGTCACCGAAATGCGCAAGGGCGGGCAGAGCCTGTCGAGCCGCGAACTCACCGCGCTGGTCAACGGCGACAAGGGCGTGGTGCTCGATGTGCGCGCGCAGAAGGACTTTTCCGCCGGCCATATCGTCGGCTCGCTGCACATCCCTTATGACAAGGTGGCTGCGCGTATCGGCGAGCTGGAAAAGCACAAGGCCAAGACCATCGTCGTCGTCGACGCCATGGGTCAGCACGCCGGCAGTATCGCCCGCGAGCTGAAGAAGGCCGGCTTCACCGCCGCCAAGCTGTCCGGTGGCATCGCTACCTGGCGCGGCGACAACCTGCCGCTGGTGAAGTGATATGAGCCACGTGGTCATCTACTCCAGCGACTGGTGCCCCTATTGCATTCGCGCCAAGCAACTGCTGGCCAGCAAAGGGGTGGACTTCGAAGAAATTCGTGTCGACGGGCAGCCGGCCATCCGCGCAGAGATGACCCGCAAGGCCGGGCGCACCTCGGTGCCGCAAATCTGGATCGGCAGCACCCATGTCGGTGGCTGTGACGACCTCTATGCCCTGGAGCGCGCCGGCAAGCTCGACGCGCTGCTAAAGAGCCCCGAATAATCCCACTATTTAAGGAAGACAAGGCCATGACCGAACAAGCAAACAATCCAGCTGCCGCCGCTGACGAGCAGAGCCCGCAATTTTCCCTGCAGCGCATCTACGTCAAGGACCTGTCCTTCGAAGCGCCGAAGAGCCCGGAAATCTTCCGTCAGGAGTGGACGCCGAGCGTCGGTCTGGACCTCAACACCCGCCAGAAGGCCTTGGAAGGTGACTTCCATGAGGTGGTGCTGACCCTGTCGGTGACCGTCAAGAACGGCGAAGAAGTCGCCTTCATCGCTGAAGTGCAGCAGGCCGGTATCTTCCTGATCAAGGGCCTCGACGCCGCCTCGATGAGCCACACCCTCGGCGCCTTCTGCCCGAACATCCTGTTCCCGTACGCCCGTGAAGCGCTGGACAGCTTGGTGACCCGTGGCTCGTTCCCGGCCCTGATGCTGTCGCCGGTGAACTTCGACGCACTGTACGCCCAGGAGCTGCAGCGCATGCAGCAGGCCGGCGAGACCACTGTTTAATAAGCCGCGTCTGGTTTCAGGAAACGCCGCGATTGCATCAAGCAATCGCGGCGTTTTCGTTTGTGCATCGGCGTGGGTGAGTCCATGTCCGCGGATCGGGGCAGAAAGCTTCGCGGTCAAGACCGCTCCCACAAGGTTCGCGCAAGCCGGCAGTCCAGTAGGCAAGCCGCGCCAGGCCGTTTTTGTGGGAGCGGACTTGTCCGCGAATTGGGCAGGAAAGCTTCGCGGTCAAGACCGCTCCCACAAGGCTCGCGCAAGCCGGTAGTCCAGTAGGCAAGCCGCGCCAGGCCGTTTTTGTGGGAGCGCTCTTGTCCCCGAATTGGGGCCGGCAAGCTTCGCGGTCAAGCACGCTCCCTCAGGGGTCGCGCAAGCCGGTAGTCCAGTAGGCAAGCCGCGCGAGGCCGTTTTTTTGGGTGCGGCCTTCTCTGCAAGTTGGGGCGGCACCGCTTCGC
>NZ_DJSX01000047.1:0-64587 GCF_002439135.1 Pseudomonas sp. UBA6323
GGGAGCGATTACCCCGGCCACGCCGAGGTCAAGCGCCTGAATGCCGCGATCGAAACCTCGCTCGATGGCCGTCCGCTGACGCTCGCCGACGGTCCCGCGTTCGATGTCCGCGTGGAGCGCATGAGCACTAACCGAGATGCCGACGGGCTGACCTACCATGGCAGCGTAACCGTTCGAGTGATGACCCAGCAATAAGCCCCAGAGCAACGAGAGAGCCCGCCTTGTGCGGGCTTTTTCATGCCCGCAAGAAACCCAACGCCGCGCTGCGGCATACGAAACGAGGATTTACCGAATGGCAATTAACACCGCAGCCGGTACCCGAGTATCCATCGGACCGCGCCTTTCCGCTGATCTGCCCGATACCGAAGAGGCCGCGATTACGCTGCTCTCGGGCATCATCTACATCGAAATCGGCGAGCTCGAGAACATCGGCGACTACGGCGACGAAGTGGGCGACGTGACCTTCGCGGCCCTGTCCGACTCTCGCACGCGCCACCTGAAAGGTCTGGCAGACGCCGGCACCGTTGAACTGACCATCGGCTTCGACGCATCGGACGCCGGTCAGCTGGCCTTGGTAGCCGCTCAGAAGGACCGTTCGCAGTACGACTACCCGATCAAGGTTGAGTACGTCGACGGCTTGGTCGACTACTTCGCGGCGAAGGTCATGAGCTCCCGCAAGGCTCCAGGCGGCGCAGAAGACGTGGTTCGCCGCAACGTCACCGTTGGCATCAACTCCGAAATCTACGAAGTCCTGCCGTAAGCCACCCCCCCCCAAGCGCCGTCACCAGGCGGCGCTGCCCCCTTCGAGGAAACAATCCATGACCAGCAAAACCCTTTACGGCTCCATCAGCGTGACTGTTGGCGAGACTGAATACGAACTTGAGCCGACCCTGCATGCAGTGCGCATGATCGAGCAGCGCTTCGGCGGCCTCCTGCCCACCCTGGAGGCCTTGCGCGGCATGAACGTCGACGCAGTCAGTCACGTCATCGTTGCCGGTGCCAGCCTGTCCACCAAGGAAGCGCGCGACGTTCCGGAGGCAGTATTCGCCGCTGGTGTGGCCGATGTCACAGCCCAGGTCGTCCCGTTCGTGGTGGCACTGCTGAACCCCGCTGATGCGAAGGGCGAGGAAGAGTCGGGAAACACAAAAAAGACCAAGGCAAAGACAGTGCCGTAAAAGATGGTAGCTATGTCGACTACATGTTCGGACTGGCCACCGGCTGGCTGGGCTGGGAGCCGCGTGTAGCGTGGAGCACGCCGATTCCTGAGCTGCTGCTGGCCTACGAGGCGAAGATCAAATTTATCCAGGCGACGAACCCGTTTGGATCTGGCGAGAAGAAATCGAAAGAGGCGATCGCCAAAGATGCGCGCATTGGCTTCAGAGCAGCGGCCATGAGCAGGAAGGCCGCGATGGAAGCTTGCGCGGCGGCTTGATGACGCACATGTGCGGGTGGCGCGGGTGTGAGGCTTTCAGGCAAGCCTCAGCCTTTAACTGAAATCAACTGAGGACTTACTATGGGCATTCTGATATCAAGACGCGGAGTGCTAAAAGTGACCGAATTTTCAGATCTTCGAGCAGCGTACGGCAAATTCCGAGCTGCTCGAGACTCGTACTGGGACGATCTAGGAACAAAAGTGAAGATCATCTCCAGCGGCTTCAGCCAATACCTGACGCCGGACCAGCCTTATTACATTGATCGGGACGGCTCGAAGAAGCCATATGTGCAGATAGGTAAGACGGAACTTGGAAGCTTCGAGGCGGTTAGGAATGCTGACCAGCTGGAGGATCAGGACTACGGCTTAGAATTTGCCTTAGCGGTTGTAGTGGATGAAGATCCTGATTCCCTTCCCAAGGAAAGGTTTGCCGTAGAGATCAATGTACGGAAAACAGAAGGGCGCTATGAGTTCAAGCTTAGAACGTCGGTGGGCAAGCGAATAGTCAAGATTCCAGAATCCTTTGGTGAGGCCGAGCAGGCAGACCTGTATGAAGCGATTTTGGGTGAGCTTATCAAGGTTTTGAACCCTGCCAGGTTTGCCTAACCTTTTCGCCGAGGCCCCTCCCAGCGAGGGGCTTTCTGTATCTGCTCCGCCTATCACGGTATTAAGCATCCCCTCTGGCCTTTTGCTACAGTTCGGCCTTTCTAAGGGAGGGGGTAGTGATGAAAAGAAGCGGCAAAACCGGTTGGTTCACGTGGCTGGTGACGATAGCTTTCATTGCCTTCGGAATAGCATTTTGCGTGTCTGACAAGAGCCCGCCAGTCGCTGGCAACACCGCCAAAGATGAAAAGTCTGCTCAGCGCGACGCCGAGCTTGCCGAAGCCAGGAAGCAGCGCCAGGGGCAAGAGCGGATCAGAGCGCAGTTGCGTGATGAAGGATCAGCAGAATTCCGCAATGCCAAAGGCTACTGTGGCGAGGTGAATGCGAAGAATGCCTATGGCGCGTCTGCGGGATTTGTCAGGTACGTAGCGCCAAATGACCACATGTCCCTCATTGAGGGGCAGGCACCGCAGGACATCTTCGACGAGACCTGGAACGCCGCATGTAAATAATCAAGCGAACGATCATAGCGAACCCGCCTAGCGCGGGTTTTTTTACGCCTCTAACCCGGCCATGCGCCGGGTTTTTGCTGTCCGGAGAAAAGCAATGGCGCAAGAAGTTAACGGGCTTCTCATCCAGATTGAAGCCACGACAGCCCAGATGAGACGCCAACTGGCGCAGGGCGAGAGCGCCATTAGCGGCTTCACCAAGAAGATGGACGGACGGATGAAGTCCGTCGATGCGGCCTTTGACCGCGCCGGGAAAAGCGCACAGTCGGCCATGAACATCATGCGCAGCGCGATAGCAATTGCTGCAGGTGCAGGCGCGCTGGGCTCGGTCATCAAGCAGGCCGACGCCTATGGCCAGATGGCCAGCCGGATCAAGATGGTGACAGCTGACACGGCTGAGTACTACGCCGTGCAGAAGCGCCTGATGGAAATCAGTGACCGCACGTACAAGCCGATCCAGGAGCAGCAAGAGCTATTCATTCGCAGCTCTAAGGCGATGAAAGAGCTTGGGTACTCCACAGCCGAAACGATCGACTTCATCGACAGCGCATCAAGCTCGCTGACTATCAATGCTGCTAACGCAGACAGCGGTCGCCGAGCTATCGACGCGCTGTCGAAAAGCATGGTTACCGGCGTCGTCCGAGGCGATGAGTGGAAAGCCGTTTTAGACACCATGCCGACAGCGGTCTCCGATATCGCCAAGCACCTAGGCATAACCGAGACAGCCGTCAAGCAGATGGCGAGCTCGGGCAAGCTGTCCATGGACACTTTCGTCAAGGCCATGATCGGTGCGCGTGAAGCAAACGCGCAACTGGCAGAGCAAATGCCAACCACCGTTGGCGATGCGATGACCCGGTTGGGTAATCACTTTGCTTCCGTAGTGGGAGAGATCAACGAGGCCCAGGGTGCGACTGCGGGCTTCGCAGAGATGATCAATGGCCTGAGCGACACGCTCGCAGATGGTGAGTTTGTAGCCGGCGCCATTGAGGGATTCACCAACTGGACTTCTGCGGTCAGCGTGATCTCTGGCGAGATATCAGCGCTTAGTGATCAGGTAAACCAGTTTACCGGCGACATGACCGGCAGCTCGTTCTCCATTGGCGAGGCTTTCTCGCAAATGCCGGTAAACCTGCGCGCTGCGGTTCAGATCGCAGTTGTCGAGATTGCCCACTTCATCGACGGCGTGGTCAACAAAGCTGAAGCTGCTGGGGCGTATCTCAGAGCACTGCCGAGCGGTCTGGATGCAGCATCGCAAGCCTACGACAGCGTCCGCGCTCAGATGCAGGCGAACGACAGCGCCCGCGACGATAGCATTCAGGTCATATTGGCAGAGCGTGACGCCCTGCTCGCTACCGGCAAGGCTGCTGGCGAGGCTTATCTAGCGCAGCACAACGCCAACACCAAGATCAGCACCGAGCGCACTGCGGCTGTTAAGCAGCTCACTGAGGAAGAGCGGAAAGCAGCTGATCAAGCTGCAAAGGCAGCGAAGAAGCGCGCTGACGCCCAGATCAAAGCCATCGACGACCTGATCGCCCGTTACGATCCGGCCGCTCGCGCCCAGGCTCAGTACGAAAAATCCGTCGCGCTCGCTGACAAAGCCCTGCGCGACGGCACATACACCACCGAGCAATACCAGAAGGTCATCCAGGGCCTGTACGCCGACCTGAATAAGTCGATCTGGGACAAGCACAACAAGGACGCGGACGAAGCGGCTGCGGCGATCAAGCGTATCGATGACGCGATGGAATCGGTGCGCGACCGCCTGGACCCGGTGCGCGCTGCGACCAAGCGCCTGACTGCCGAGAAACAGGCGCTCAAGGACGCGTTGGATAATAACCTGCTGTCTTTCGAGGAGTACGGCCTGCGTCTCCGCCAACTCGATTCTGAGTACGAGCAAAACACCCGCGCCACGACCCAGTGGACGCAATGGACCGAGTCCTCCCTTGAGCGCGTCGATTCGGCCTTTGCCGACGCCTGGCGAAACATCGGTGACGGGTTCAGCTCGTTCCGGGACAGCCTCACCAACGCATTCAAGCAGATGCTCGCCGAGCTGGCACACATGGCCATCACTAAGCCGATCATCATGCAGATCGGCGCGGCGATGGGCATCGGGGGCGGCACCCAGGGCAACAACGGCATTTGGGGCTCGCTGCTCGGCGGTCGCTCGGCATCGGGCGCCTCTGGCGGCATTGGTGGCGCGTTGCAGGCTGCAAATCAGGCGCACAGCCTTTACAGCATGTATGGATCTGCGCAGAGCCTGTTGCCGATCCTGCAAGGTGGCTATGCAAGCGGCGGCATGGGCGGGGCGCTTGGTGGCGTAGGCAGCTACCTGGGCGGCTTTATTGGGGGCTCTGGAGCTGCTGCGTCGTCGGCCGCTGGCAGCGTTGCATCGGGCTACACCGGCTCAGCATACGCAAGCTGGGCAGCAGGCCAAGGCACTGGGGCTGTGGGTGGTGGAATGTTCTCGGGCCTGGGCGGCATGGCTTCTGCCTGGCCTCTGGCCGTGCTCGCCGGCATTTGGCAATCGGGCAAGCTCTATGACCAGGGCGTTCGCCCATCTGCTAGCGACATGTGGGCCAGCACTCAGGGCAATGCGCTAGGCAAGATCGGCAACGTCGCGCCAACGCTCATGAGCGGGTTTTACAAGGGACTGGATTCGATTCTTGAACCGGTTGTGGGCGGCAAGCTTGCTGCAATGATCACCGGTTCTACGTTTCATCAGGCGCTGTGGGGGGGCATCAATAAGAAGCTTTTCGGCGGAGCTTGGCAAACTAAGGACTACGGAATCGGCCTCGGTATTGATGACGGCATGCTTGACGCTGGAGGGTTCGAATACCGCAAGAAAAAGGGCGGACTGTTCAGCAGCAGCAAGAAGAAAACGATCTGGCGCGACCTTGACCCAGAGGTTCAGGCTGCGCTTGATGAAACCTATGCGGCGACTGCCGACGGCGTTTTCTCCCTTTTCGAGAGCCTGAGCTACACGATTGAAGATAATGCGCTTGCCGGACTGAACATGGCGCGCAAGCAAATCAGTACGCAAGGCAAAACCGAGGAAGAAATTCAGGAAGCAATCGGCAAATGGTTCGGCAAGGTCGCCGACTCGATGACCGCTGAGCTGCAATCGGTGTTCGGCACGGGCCTAGACTACGATTTCGCCGGCATGCAGGCGTTCGTCGCCAACCTGCAGGGCGTCAATGAAGTGCTGCGTTACCTCGACGTTGGCATGTACGACGCGAGCGTGGCTGGCGGGAAGCTTGCTGAGGCACTGTCCGCGGCGGCTGGTGGGTTGGATGCGCTGGCAGCGAACTCCGCTACCTACTACGACGCTTTTTTCAGCGCCGAGGAAAAGACCGCCGACACCATCGACTCCATCAAGCGGGCTTTCGAGTCTGCAAACGTGGAGTTGGCGGCGTCTCGCGAAGCCTACCGCGCGATGGTCGAAGATATCGACCTGACCACCGAGGCCGGGCAGCAGATGTTCGCCACGCTGATGGCGCTGAGCGGCCAGGCGGCGCAGTATTTCAGCATCGTTGAGCAGCAGGCTGCGCAAGCTGCGGCTGCTCAGGCGCAATTGCTGGTGGGCAACGTCAACTCAGCCTATGGACAGCTGCAGCGATCAATCGCGGTGGAGCGGGACCGCCTGACGCGCAATTATCATGAAGCAGTCAAACAGCAGCAGGCAGCGAGCCAAGCGCAGGCCGCTGCGGCGACTGCGAGAGCCGGCTCGCTTGCTGACATGGTCGCCACATCTCAGTCGGTTGTGCAGAGCCTGCACTCTCTCGATAAAGCACTGGGTTCGGCGCTGGATAGGCTGCTTGGCAACAACGCTGAGTACGTTGAGTCACAGCGCTCTGCAGCGGTGCAACTGCTCAACGTTGCGTTGACGGCTGGCCGGTCTGGCAAATCTATCGCTGGTTTCGAGGGGCTGGAAGATGCGCTGGCTAAGGCGTCCGAACTGGACCCGGCGCTTTACGGTTCTTTCAATGATTTCCAGCGTGAGCAGGGGCGCACCGCCAATCTGATCTCTGAGCTGCAGGGCATCAACGGCAAACAACTGACAGCCGGAGAGAAGTTGCTCGAGCAACTACAGGCCAACGCCCGCTCTGCACAGGCTTCTGCATCGGCGCTCAGTTCGGGTATCAGCGGCGTGTCGTCTCAGCTACAGCAAGAGTATGACGCAGCCATTGCCGCGCTGGACGAAGAGCTTGCCGCCGCTCAGTCGCAGATCGATGCGCTCAACGGGATCGACAACTCGGTACTGACCGTCGCTGCCGCTGTTGCTCAGATGTCCGCCGCCGTAACGGCCGCGATCAACGCACAGGCCGGAACTACCGGCAACTCGGCGATGATTGATCAGCTGTACAAGTCGATCCTGGGTAGCGGGGCCGATTCTGAGGGCCAGAGGCATTGGCAAGAGGCGCTCGCTAACGGTCAGACATACACCGATCTTGTGCGGGCGCTGAAGCTAGCTGCCGGCGCGGCCGCCTATGACCCTGCATCGGACGCTAAATCCATTGAGCGGCAGATTGAGCGCCTCAAATGGCAGGCCGCGACCGGCGTGCCGGCGTTTGCAACTGGCGGCATGCACAGTGGCGGACTGCGTCTGGTCGGCGAGAACGGGCCGGAGCTGGAGGTAACCGGGCCTTCTCGCATCTACAGCGCTGCTGATACGGCGGCAATGTTGAAGGGTGGCGGCGAGAACGCGGCAGAGATGCGTGCAATGCGCAAGGAACTCGCTGACCTCAAGGGCTACCTCTACCAGATCACCAAAAACACCGGGCGCACGTCCGAATCGCTGCGCAACATCGAAGAGGGAGCGGTGCTGGCATGAGAGCAGTAAAACCCGTTCAGATTGACCCTCTGAAACTGATCAGCACGAACGTGCCGCTGGACGATGCGCCCGAATGGGTTGCGTCCCAGGTCGGCACGGCAGGCCAGCAGGTGATTTACCAGCGGATGGTCTATGAACTGCTACTCGCCGGGGATTGGGGGGCAACACCGCCCGGTCAGGGCAACACTGCAGTGCCACGCTGGCTGCTGATCGGCTGGGCTAATCGCTGGAAGATGTTCAACAAGAAGTCGGGGAACAAGTGGCTGATCGGCCAGGCCACTGAAAACCCCGAGTCAGTGGACGTGACAGTGCGGCCGGGGACAGTCGTGAACTCGATTGGCTTGGTCGGAGTGAGCGCCACTAGCGTTCAGGTCATCATGACTGTGCCGGGTCAGGGCGAGGTCTACAACCGCACGTTCAACATGATCATGCGCGAGCCGGTGCGCAACTGGTATCAGCACTGGTTCAACCCGTTCACGGTGCAGACCAACATCGCCACCTTTGACCTGCCGGCCTATGGCAATGCCGATGTCCGGGTGATTGCCAACTATCCGAATGGCACTGCTCGAATCGGGACGCTCGTGATCGGCGCGATGCGCGACCTGGGCGTCGCAGTCTACGGATCGGGCCTGAGCTACGTCAGCTACTCGCGCACAGTGGAAGACGACTTCGGCAACGTGACCATCATTTCGCGAGGATCGCGCCGAACGAATGAGTTCGATGTGCAGGTTGAGACCGACGCCATGAGTGGCGTGGTGCGCTTTCTCGACAGTGTTCGTGATGAGCCGACGCTATTCGTTGGCGCTGCGCACATCGAAGCAACCATTGCGCTCGGCTGGCTGAAAAGCTACCCGGTGGTCATCTCGAATCCAGCATTTTCAACCATGAACCTAGAAGTCAGGAGCCTGGAGTAATGGCGATCCCAACTCTTAATCCCTTGCCGGTGCCGCCGACCCAGGCGACTCCGGAGCAGGATTGGCCGGACATGGCTGACGCCACGGTCACGGCAGAATACAACCTCGTTCTGCAGCTGAATGCCGAGACCATCCCCGGCATCAACAGCGCTGTCGAGAGCATAAACAGTGCTGCTCTTGAGTCGGGGCAGAACGCCCAGGCTGCGCAGACTTCAGCAGGCGAAGCGAGCAACCACAAGCAAGCGGCCCAAGAATCAGCTGAGGCAGCCGCGACCAGCGAAGGAAATGCTTCGGCCAGTGCCGGAGTGGCTTCGGGTGCGGCGACGGCGGCCGGACAGGCTCGCGATCAAGCAGAGCAGTTTCGAGGAGAGAGCGAGGGGTTCCGGGATGAGGCCAGGCAGTTCAGGGACGAGGCTCAGGCCATCGTTATCGGAGATGCGATCGACGACACCGCGATCAACGGAACGCAGGTGCGCAGCTCCCTCAACGACTCAATTGGTAACTTTCGCAATGTGGCAGTGAATGCCGACGCCGCTATCGGCCCGCTCGACTTCGCGCAGATCACCGCAACGGCTGCGGCCGTTACGGTCACGCTGCCGGCCGATCCGCTGGAAGGGCAACTGTTCATGATCGGCAACCTGACGGCACGGCGTGACCATCGAATTGCTGTCGGCGCGATCCCGGTAAAGGGCCAGGCTTCGGGCGGATTTATCTTGATCGACAAGCCAAATATCACCATCACCCTCAAATACACGGGCCCCACCTACGGCTTGGAGGTAATGCAATGATCAATTTGAGCTCGTTGCTCGGCGGCGGTCTGGTTCTGAAGCGCCAACTGATCACCGCGAACATGACTTGGCAGCGCCCGGCCCGCATGGCCGGCAACACGGTCTTCTTGACCGGTATCGGTGGTGGTGCGTCTGGACGTAGCACCTCAGGCACTCCGTCTGCAATTTTCGGCGGTGATGGCGGGCAGTACGCGATCAAACTGCCCATCGATATCGGCGAAACAACGTCGGTGCCCGTGACAATCGGCGTGGGAGGGGCTCCGTCAGTAGTAGGTGGTCAGCCGAATCACGGTACTCCTACGTCTTTCGGCGCGCTCCTAACTCTGCTGGGGGGCGTCAATCGTGGCACTACTGGCGGGCCGATGCCACTGGGTGCTCCTGGCGGTCGGGGCGACAATCTTTCGACGATGAACGGTGCCGATACCCCTCTAGGTTACGGCGGTCGCGTAATTGCAAACATAACCTCATCGCTGGGCTGTGGGGGCGGTGGCTTAATATTGGACGCAACTATGGTGGGTGGCGGCCTCAGCAATAACAACGTGACCCCGGCGCAAGGTTACGGTGCGGGCGGCTCCGGTAGTGCTATTGCGACTTCCGGCGCGGGCGCACCTGGCGCACTTCTGGTTGAATGGATGGAGTTCGCATGATGAAGTTCGCACTGATCGTCGCCGGCATCGTCCACAGCACGCCCGAGTATGCGGAGCGCCCAGAATTCGCACCAAACATCGTTCTGATTGAGTTGCCGGAAGGCAGTCCTGTTCAAGCCGGCTGGCTGCACCTAGGCGACGAGGATTTCTCTGAGCCTGAGCCCATGGCAGTCGATTGGCCTGCGCTGATCGCTGCTCGCCGATATCAGGCTGAGATAGCTGGTATCGATATCGAGGGCATGCACGTCGACACCGACGACCGCAGCAAGCTGCTGATTAACGGCGCGGCGCTGGAGGCCATGCTGGATCCTGATTACGTGATGCAGTGGAAAACGCCGGCAGGGTTCGTTGAGCTGGGCGCCGACCAGGTGCTAGCTGTTGCTCGGGCGGTGCGCGCGCACGTGCAGTCTTGTTTCGACCGCGAGGCCGAACTGCTGGCCGCATTGAGCGAGGGAATAATTGAGGTCGAGATGCTGGAAGAGGGATGGCCGAGCTAGCCGGAAAGCCCGGCTAGCCCGACAGGCGGTCGACAGTCTTGTGAACTATCTCACACCATTGGGTACGAACCTGTGTGGTTAGGACGACCCTTTAGTTACGTGTTGATTTGGGTCGGCCTCTCTCCATGATTGGCCGCCTTTTTTTTGCATCGCGTTTCGCACGATAGCGCAATGACAACAGACTGCCATCACCGCGCAAATTCTCTGACCGGGTCGTGCCCAAGTAGTTCTAGCTTATTTTTATGACGTTCGTATGCCCGCCGATGAGCGGGCATTTTGCTTTATGGAGAGGGGGAATGAACAGATACGTGCAATCGCTGCAGGTAGAACTGCAGCCCGACCGAGAAACATGGCGCCTACTGGCGCCATTTTCGTATTTGGCGCCTGGGCATGGGCTGATCACGGTTCCGGCCGGGTTCGAAACTGACTTCGCTTCGGTGCCACGCTGGCCGCTAACGTTCGCGCTGCTGGGAAGCTATGGCCATGCAGCGGCCGTCATCCATGACTGGCTTTATACGTCCGGCGCGCTGAGCCGCGCCGATGCCGACCAGGTGTTTCATGAGGCGCTGCGCTCGAGCGGGATCGCGCGCTGGCGAGCCTGGCTGATGTGGGGCGGCGTGCGGATTGGCGGGGCAGGCCGCTACATGCGCTAGGGTTGCTCCAGTTGGGCGGATAGTGGCAGACTGTAATCACTGCCGCAGGATGCGGCCTAGACCGGAACGGACTCTGTGAAAACTGCCCTCATGCTCTGCGCCGCCGCTCTCGCTCTCGCGTACCTCATGGTCGGCACGATCGACTCCATCGCCCCTGGCTGGCATCCGCTGCTGATGTAGGGGCGGAAAGCGCCTATCAACATTACTGAGTTCCCCTTCATGCCCGCCGCGCGCGGGCTTTTTTGTGCCTGGAGAAAATCATGAACCCAGCAATCACAAGGATCATCGCCGAGGTGATCCGGGCCGAGGGCGGCTACAGCAATAACCCGCACGACCGTGGCGGCGAGACGATGTATGGCATCACCGTCGCAGTTGCTCGAGCAAACGACTACCAGGGCGACATGCGCGAAATGCCGCGCAGCGTAGCAGAGTCCATCTACCTCAAGCGCTACGTGACTGAACCGAGGTTCGACCAGGTGGTGGCTGTAAACGCCAGTATCGGGCTGGAGGTGATCGACACTGGCGTAAACATGGGGCCTTCGCGGGCAGCCGAGTATCTGCAGCGCTGGCTCAATGGTTTCAATTTGCCGGATAGCGGCTATCAGGATCTGTTCGTCGATGGGCGCCTGGGCTTGCTGAGCATCGATGCCCTCAAACGCTTCCTGGCCAAGCGCGGCCGCGAGGGTGAGAGCGTGCTGCTGCGCGGCCTGAACTCGACCCAGGGCAACCGCTATCTGGAGTTGACCGAAGCTAACCGCACCCAGCGAACATTCCTGTATGGCTGGGTGAAAGAGCGCGTGCAGGTGCCGGCGTGAACTGGCTTTCAGTGGTGCCGACCTGGGCCTGGTGCGCGCTCGCTCTGGCTGTTGAAGCCGGTGGGCAGCAGATTCGCATCAACAGCCTGCAGGGCGATCTGAGCGCCGAGCGTGACGCGCGCATCGATGACGCCGGCAAGCTTGGAGCTTGTCGCAACACACGCACGAACTTGCTCGGCCAGGTGATCGAGCAGAACGGCGCGCTGGCCGCCCTGCGCGCGGCTGAGCTGGAGCGCGGCACTCATGCGCGCGAGGTGCAGCAGCAGGCCGAGGGCGAGGCGCAACTGGCAGACCGTCAGGCTCTGGCAGTGATGCAAGAGCGCACGCCGGCCGGAGCCGACGCCTGCGCAGCTGCCTCGGCAGCTTTCGACGATGAACTGAAACGGGAGCGTGGGCTATGAGGGGAGTGCTGATTGTCCTGGCTCTGCTGCTGGCTGGTTGCGCTGGCCATGTGGCAGAACCACCCGAGCCTCAGTTGGTGCGCGTCGAGGTGCCGGTGCAGGTGCCGTGCAAGACCGAGCGCGTTCAGCGCCCTGCGTTCGCGGTCGACTCGCTGCCCATCGGCGCCTCGATTGCCGAGCAGATGCGCGCGCTGCGCGCCGAACGGCTGCAGCGGAAAGGGTACGAGAAGCGGCTAGAAGCAGCGGTCGAAGCTTGCCAATAGCCAACGCTCCGGCGTGTGGAAATGCTGTCATTAAGCTGGCATAACCCAGCCAATCAAGCCCAATCAGGCACAAAAAAGGCACTATAGCTATTCGCTAAGTGCCTGATTTGTAAAGGATGTATGGTGGAGCCGGGGGGATTTGAACCCCCGTCCGCCAGCTCTCCGCTATTGGTTCTACATGCTTAGCCATCTCTATTGAGTTAACTCCGCGCCGCCCGAGTGGCAGGGTGCTTGGAGCGAGCTGCATGAGTTTTAGCCGTTACGTCTGCAGCGAACTTGGCGGCGATCCTGTTCTATATGACTGACCAGATCTTCGGGTTTACAGGCATCCCCTAGGGTCAGCTGGCGCCCTTAGGCGGCCAGAGCGTAGTTGTCGTCGTTGGCAACTATGAAATTGTGGCAGCGGATTTACGAGAACTGTCACCTACTCGGCATGCCCCTCAAGTTTCGCTACCGGCGTCGAATCCTAATCGGCCCCAAAACTTTCGTGGTTACAGCTAGGACGCGGAGTCTACGCCAAAGGTTCCTCAGCGTCGACTGCGGATTCCGTCTCGGGAAGCTATGATGGCCCTTCGCGTCTGCCCGCGACCTCTGAAAAGGAGCCGTAATGCCGAGTTCTAGCCGCTACCCCCTGCGTCAGTGGATCTGGCGAGCGTTCGTGCAAAGCGCGCTGATCCCGCTGATTCTCGTGGAGTCGGTGTTGATCGCGGTGTATCTGTTGAGTAACCAGGCGATCCGTGACGCGCAGGTCGAGCATCTGCAGGAAACGGCGGTGAAGGATCTGGCCAGCGCCGCGCTGCGTGAAGGGCAGATCATCGATGGCCGTTTGCGCTCCATCGAGTCGTTGGTGCAGGTCTTCCGCGATGAGACACATGAGGCCTTGCTCGACTCTCGCTTCCAGGCGGACGAGCTCGAGCGCCAGCGTCATGCAATGACTGAAAGCGGCGTTTTCTACACGCGCAGCGATGACGGGCGGGCCGCGTCTTTCTATGCCAACAGCACGCCTCTGGCGCAGCAGGATCACGCAAAAGTCATGCGCCTGTCGCAGATCGACCCGCTGATGCGTTCGATCCAGCAGGCCAATCCGCTGGTGGCTGCGCTGTATTTCAATACCTGGGACAGCTACAACCGCATCTACCCCTGGTTCGATACGCCCGCGCAGTATCCCCATGACATGGTGATACCCGATTACAACTTCTATTACCTCGCCGATGCCCAGCACAACCCGCAGCGACAGGTGATGTGGACCGAAGTTTACCTCGACCCGGCCGGCCTCGGTTGGATGCTATCGGCCATCGCCCCGGTGTATCGCGATGATTTTCTCGAAGGTGTGGTCGGCCTGGACGTGACCGTAGGCCAGGTATTGGGCGAGATCGCCGAGCTCAACGTGCCTTGGCACGGGTACGCGATGCTGGTCAGCCATGACCACAACATCATGGCGCTGCCCAAGGCCGGAGAACTGGATTTTGGTCTGCGCGAGCTGACCCAGTATTCCTACGATGAGGCCGTGCGCCGTGAGGTGCTCAAATCCGAGGACTTCAATCTGGCCAAGCGCGAGGGCATGGCGCCGTTGCTGCAGGCGATGAATGAGGGCAGCGGTAATGTGCAGGAAGTGCTGCTGGGCGGCCGCAAGCAACTGGTGGCCTGGAGCGAGATTCCGCAGACCGGCTGGCGCTTGCTGCTGGTGGTGGACGAGGAGCAGATCTTCCACGACACCAACCAACTGGCCGAGCGCTACCTGCACATCGGCTACCTGCTGATTGCCGGTCTGGCAGCGTTCTATCTGTTGTTCTTCGCCCTGATGTGGCTGCGTTCGCGCCACCTGAGCAACCAGTTGGCCGAGCCCATCGACGGCATCGTCGACATGGCCACCAGCCTGGGGCAGGGCGAGTACTCGCCAACCGTGCCGGACAGCCACATTGCCGAGGTCAGCCGCCTGGCCGAGGCGGTGCAGCAGGCTGGCAAACAACTCCAGGCCAGCGAACATGAGCGGCAGGAGACGCAAAGCATCCTGCAACTGGTGCTGGATAGCACCACCGAAAGCCTCTGGCAGATCGACACGCGTGATCTCACCATCGATCTCAGCGAGCGCTTCGTACGGCGTTTCGGCCTGGGTGCGAGACACCTGACGCTGAGCGAATTCAACCAGCGCGTGCACCCCGATGACCTGGAGCGCCTGCGCCACCTGCGCAAGCTGTTCGCCGACAATGGCGAGGAGTATTTCGACGCCGAGTATCGCTATCTCGATTGCCGCGGCGAGTACCTCTGGCTGCTTAGCCGAGGCAAGGTCCTGTTGCGTGACGAGAGTGGCTGGCCGCTGCGCATCGCCGGCACCCACGTCGATATCACCCGCCTCAAGCAGGTGGAGGACGAGCTGCGCCACGCCAGCCTCGAAGCGCTTGCCGCCAGCCAGGCCAAGAGCCGCTTCCTGTCGAGCATGAGTCACGAGTTGCGCACGCCGCTCAACGCGATCCATGGCTTCGCCCAGCTGATCGAGATGGAGGTGCAGGACAAGCACGACGCGAAACTGGAGACCGACTACTCGCGCGAAATCGTCAATGCCAGTCGTCATCTCACCTCGCTGGTAGATGACATTCTCGACCTGTCGAGCATCGAGAGCCGGCGCCAGCAGCTGCAGTTCCAGCCGATCGAGATCGGTGCGTTGCTCAGCGGTTGTGCCGAGCTGGTGCAGCCCGAGGTGCAACACAAACAGTTGCAACTGCAGGTGATGGAGGCAGCCGACCCGCCCTTGTTCGTGCAAGGCGATCCACGGCGGGTGCGGCAGATCCTGCTCAACCTGCTGTCCAACGCGATCAAATACAACAGCCCGCGCGGCACGATCCGCATGGGCTACGAGGTGCGTGCCGATTGTGTTCGGTTGTGGGTCGACGATACCGGGCCGGGCCTGTCGAGCGAGCAATTGGCGCAGTTGTTTCAGCCATTCCAGCGACTGGGGCGTGAGAGCTCGAACATTCCCGGAACCGGTATCGGGCTGGTGCTGTGTCGTGAACTGGCCACGCTGATGGATGGCGAGATCGGCGTGCGTAGCGAGCCCGGCGTGGGCAGTCGCTTCTGGCTCGACATACCCAGTGCCGCCAGCCCTGAAGGCGCTCACGACGAAGCCGTCGATGTGCCGGCGCAAGCGGCGCGCAGCCTGGTGCAGGTGTTGTGCGTGGAGGATCACCCGGCCTGTATGAAGATGCTCCAGGCCTCGCTGCGCGATTTCGCCGAGGTTCGCGGCGTGAGTTCCTGCCAGCGGGCGCTGGTCGAATTGCAGAACAGCGAGCCAGCGCTGGTGGTGCTGGATATCGACCTGCCCGATGGCGATGGCCTGGCAGTGCTCGACGCCATGCGTGCCGAGCCGCGTTTACGCGATGTGCCGGTGCTGGTGATCAGCGCGGTGGCCGACGCTCGCCTGTTCGAAGACGCCAGGGCGCGTGGCGCCAGTGCCTGCCTGAGCAAGCCGGTGGATCTGCAGGAGGTCAGGCAGGTGGCGCTGGGCCTGCTCTACAGCGGTTTCTGAGCAGGCTCGCAGCGCTCTGCCTTTACTCGCTGGCTGACAGCAGGTCCAGCGCTTCGCCGAGGACCTTGACCGACTCGCCGTGATCGCCAGCCTTGTGCAGCGCTTCGCCCTCGGCGCGCAGCTCCTTGACCTTGGCCAGCACCTCGGGATCGGAGGGCGGATCGCTTTGCAGCAACGCATCGATCTTGGCCATGTCCTGTGGGCAGTGCATGGCCCACAGCGGCAGGCTGATCAGGGCAGCGGCGAGAAACATGAGTGTGCGACGCATGATGACTCTCCTGAAACGGGCAGCGGGAATTTCAGTATAGGAGCATCCTGTGTTTGCGTTTCCTGCCCGCGGGTCAGCGCTTATCGCGGCGGCTAGTGGAAGGCTTCAGACAGCAACCGATGGCGGCGGGGTGCACCGGTATGCAGCGGCCGGCGGCACGCTCCAGTATGCTGTGCGGCATGATTCAACCCATGCAAGGAATGCGTATGAACCTGCCCATGACCGTCGAGCAACTGCAGCAGGCCTGCGCCGCTGGCGATCGCTTCGACTATCTGTATTTCTGGGGGCACAGCCGTGCGGCCGGCGCGCCGGTTGGCAAGAGTTGTCTGAGCCAATGGTATCCCTCGGCCTTCACTCTCGACGGAATCAACTACGCCACCGCCGAGCACTACATGATGGCCGGCAAGGCCCGGTTATTCGAGGATGCTGAGGCGCTGGAGCGTGTTCTGGCTGCGCACACGCCGAATGAAGTCAAGGCGATTGGCCGGCAAATCCGCGGCTTCGATGAGGTGCTCTGGCGTGAAAACCGTGAAGCCGTCGTCTTCGAAGGCAATCTCGGCAAGTTCTCGCAAGACCCCGAGCTGGCGCGATACCTGTTGGGGACCGCGCCGCGTGTACTGGTCGAGGCCAGCCCTGTCGATCCCGTCTGGGGTATCGGTCTGGCGGAGGGCGACCCGAACGCTCACACCCCGGCCTCCTGGCGTGGCCTCAACCTGCTGGGCTTCGCCCTGATGCAGGTGCGCGAGTGCTTGTTGAACGAACCCGGGCGCCTGCCGCGCGAGGCTTGAGCGAGCCGCCAGCGACTCGTGACCAGCAGCCGCTGAGCACTAATACGATCAGTAGTGATACCAGCGCAGCTCCAGCTTCACCTCATTGACCGGGCTGGCCAGTTGGCTGAATTCACGCTGGGCGCTCAGGCGCAGGCCGAGGTTACGTGACACTTCCCACTGCTGGTTGAGCGACAGGCGCCGGCGCACCTCGCCGTTGTGGAAGTAGTCGCCGGCTGCCTCCAGAGTCAGGTTACCCAACGGGTTGCGCCACAGCAGCCCGCTGTTGAAGCCGAGTGCCGGAGAGACGACGGCGGCAAAGTCCTCGTTGTATTCCAGGCGCGCGGTGCCGAGGGCGAAGCCGAGCAGGTCGTCGTGCAACTGCCAGGTGGCGCCGGCGCCACCGCTGATATGACCGACCAGCTGGCTGTCGCCGTCTTCGCCGAGTACTCGCTCCAGGCCGCCGCCAACCTGCCAGGACAGCGGCTGGAGCAGGGCGTTGCGCGGTGTCAGCGAGCGAATATTGGCCAGATCCAGGCGCTGCAGCTGCCAGTGGTTGTTCTCGTACTGGCGCAGCTTGAGCTGGAGGATCTCGATCTGCGCGCCCAATGGGAAGCCATCGAGATTGTCGTTCAGGTCGTGATAGGCCATGCGCAGGCCGTACTCGGCAAAGGCACGATCATCACGGCTGCCGCCGGCCAGTTGCCAGGTGCGCGATTCGTGGCCTTCCTCGGGCAGCAGTGGGCGCTCCACCTCCAGCGGTGGCGGCGGGTTGCGGTTGATCGCGCCGAGTAGCTGGAAGCTGCGCTGGGCGTTGCTGCTGCGTTCTTCGTCATTGGCGTGATAGCGCACCAGGCGGAATGCCGCATCCTGAATCAGTGCGCGACGCTCGACCGGGAGGGCGAGAAAATCGGCGTTGTCGAGCTGAGTCGGGTCTTCGCTCAGGCGCAGTACCCAGGTCTGTTCGTCGCTCTCCAGCGGTTCGGCGCGCGCCAGCAGCTCGCGCTCGCGTGATGGGCGATAGTCGATGCGTTCCACCAGCCCGGCGTCCTTGACCGCGCGCACGGTGTCGGTGGGGATGGCGGTGAGCGGGAAGTGCTCGGTCAGTTCGATACCCGGGCGGGCGATTTCCAACAGCTCCAGCAGGCGGTAGGAGCAGTTCTCGTCGAAGAAGAAGTAATCGAAGCGGATCTGCTTGAGCTCCCAGACGTGCTCGACCATGCGCGCGGTTTCTTCCTGCGTCAGGTTCAACCGGTATTCCCACAGGTCGCGGTTCTCCAGGCGGTTATATTCGCTGAGCTTCTCGCGGTAAGGCACCAGGGCGAACAGGCCGGGATAGCCGCCCATCAGCCCGCGCCAGGCGTAAAGGATGCTGTTGTCGTTGCCTTCAATAAAGGCGCCGAAGTTCAGCGCATAGCTCAGCAGCGCAGTGTTGTGGCTGTCGATGTCGGGCTGGTCGATGCGCAGCAGGGTGTGGCCGAACATCGATGAGGGGCTGTTCAGATAGGCGGCCGGGAACACCAGCACCGTGCTGTGCGGATTGACGTCGGCGATCCAGTTTCGATACTCGGCGCAGTCCGGGTTGGGCAGGTCATCGAGTTGCAACTGGGCCTTGAGCCAGCGGGTGCGCGCCGGGTAGATGCATTGCGGGTGGCGGTCGCCCAGTTCGGCGGGCTGATACAGGGCCTCGAGGGTTGCCCGCAGTTCGGCGGCCGGGTCGCTGTCGCCGTCGGTGGCGAGAAAGAAATCCTCGTCATCGACATAGCTGCGCCAGCCGCCGAGCTTGCCGGTTTCGTAGTGGCCGAGTGCGATCCAGTAAGGATCGGCGGCGAGTTGTTCGACCGTGGCGGCGTGCAGGGGAAGGGCGAGGCTCAGTGCGAGGACGGCGAATATCCGTTTCAAGGTCGCTGTTCTTCTGGTCATGGCGATGGCCGAGCTTTGGCCAAGCCAGGCGCGGATGTCAAGGTATGAGGGGCCGTGCAGGTGGACGTATCGCACCGTGGCGGGATTGCTGCGAAGGGGGCGAAAGGAATAACATGAGAATTCCTATCAATTGCGTCTTTGCCTTCCCGTATGTCCAGCAATACATCAGGCCTTTCCCCCACCGTCGATCAGCTTTATCGCGAACATCAGTCCTGGTTGCACAGTTGGCTCAGCCGCCGGGTGGGCTGTCGGGACAATGCCTCGGATCTGGCGCAGGACGTGTTCGTGCGTCTGCTGCGCAGCGAGATGCCGGTAACGCTGCTCAATCCGCGCGCCTATCTGGGCCGTATCGCCCGCGGGCTGATGATCGATCAGTACCGACGTCGCGCATTGGAGCAGGCCTATTTGGAGAGCATTGCCCATCTGGGCGAGGGCGAGGCGCCTTCGGAGGAAGAACGCCTGCAACTGCTCGACACGCTGGAGGCACTGGATTGTCTGCTCGACAGGCTCAAGCCGCGGGTGCGTCAGGCTTTTCTGCTGGCCCAACTGGATGGTCTGACCTGCTTGCAGATCGCCGAGCAGCTTGGCGTATCGCGCGCCACTGTCGAGCGCGACCTGGCCAAGGCCCTGCACGCCTGCTATCGCTTCAGCCATGAACAGGACTGACCCGCCGCTTGATGCCGCGGTGCTCGAGGCTGGCATCCAGTGGCTGGTACGGATGCGCTTCGACGTGCCCGATGCCGCCACCGTGGAACGGTTCGAGCGCTGGCTGGGCGAATCTCCCGAGCATGAGCGCGCCTGGCAGAGCGTGACCCAGGCCGGCGAGCGCTTCGCCAATCTGCCGCCGGCCCTGAGCCGTCGAACACTGGGCGGCGTGCGCGAGCGCATGAGTCGTCGGCAGAGCCTCAAGATGCTCGGGTTGTTCGCGGCTTCCGGCGCGCTGCTCTGGCAGGCGCGCGAGCATACGCCGCTCCCCGGGTTGATGGCGCAGTACCGCAGCGATGTGGGCGAGCGGCGTCTGGTCGAGCTTGGCGAGGGTAGCCGTATCCACATGAACAGCGACAGCGCCTTCGATACCGCCTTCGATGGGCAGTCCTGGCGTATTCGGCTGTATCGCGGTGAATTGCTGGTGGAGGTCGCAGGCGAGGATCGGCGGCCGCTTTGGCTCATGGGGCGCGACGGTCAGGTGCGGGGCCAGGCGTCGCGTTTCCTGCTGAACCAGCACCACAGCGGGTTCAGCACCCTGGCCGTGAGGGACGGAGAGGTGAGCCTGTTCGGCGATCCGCAAACGACTGCAGTTGCGCGCGTCGCGGCGGGCGAGCAGGTGCGCTTCGACGCCGATGGTGTGCGCCCGGCATTGAGCGATGGCCTGGACCCGTGGGCCTGGACCGACGGCGTGATCCGCGCTGCTGACATGCGCCTGGACGCCTTTCTGAGCGAGCTGTCGCGGCATCGGCGCGGCCTGCTGGTATGTCGCGACGAGGTCGCGCACCTGCGCGTATCCGGTACCTACCAACTGGACGATACCCGGCAGATCCTGGGGCTGCTGGCACTGGCGCTGCCGGTGCGGGTGGACTACCGAACCGATTATTGGGTGACCGTCAGCGCAAGGGCCTGAGCCTTACCTGCAATGCTGTTCACTTGATTTACGGTCGAGTGCAATTCACCTCCTCGCCCTTTGCCCCTCTCCACAGGCGTGCCACCAATAAATGGGGGAGGGAAGCCTGGCGCGTACAGCCTTGAGCGAACAGCATTATGAGCCGTACCCGAGCTTGCGCAGCGCTTAGCGCAGCCCGAATGGCGGACGCTGATAAATAAAAACCGCAAATACGAAAATAATTGAGGTGGTTTCTCATTCATGTTCGGCATGTCAGGAAAGGCCGGCTACAGGCTTCCAAATTCCAGACTGCTACGGAGCAATGAATGACCCTCTCCCTCCACCCCCTGACCCGCGCTTTGCGCGCCTCCCTGTTCGGTCTGTCGTTGGCCGTTGCCGCCGTGCCGGTCATGGCCGAACAGGGCGCCGCTTCGCAACAGCAGTCCTGGGACATCCCGGCCGGGCCACTGGCCGACGCGCTCGATCGTTTCGCCCGTCAGGCTGGCGTCAGCCTCTCTTACGCTGCCGAGGAAGTGGCGGGCAAGCAAAGCCCTGGCGTGCAGGCTGTGAGCGATACGGCCCAGGCATTGCGGATACTGCTGGGCGGTACCGGCATGCAGGTGGAGCAACTCTCGCCCAAGGCGTTTCTGCTGAGTGTGCCAGGTGATGCGCAGGGGGCGTTGAACCTGGGAGCCATCAGTGTGGTGGGCACCGGCCTGGGTGGTGTGACCGAGGGCAGCGGTTCCTACACCACTGGCGCGGTGTCAATCGGCAAGACGCCGCAGTCCCTGCGTCGCACACCGCAGTCGGTCACGGTGCTGACCGAGCAACGGATGAAGGATCAGAACCTCACCAACCTCAAGCAGATGTTGCAGCAGACGCCTGGCGTAGTGGTCGATCAAACCGACAGCGAGCGGGTGACTTACTACTCGCGTGGCTACCAGATCGATGCTCTGCAGTTCGATGGTTCGACGATCAATGTCGATTGGCGCAGCGGCAATTTCATTCAGCCTGACGTCGCCACTCTCGACCACGTCGAGGTGTTGCGTGGTGCCAGCGGCATGCTGCGTGGTTCCGGTAACCCATCCGGCGTCGTGAATATGGTGCGCAAGCGTCCGACGCGCGAGTTCCAGGGCTCGGCCAGTTACACGCTCGGCTCGTGGGATGCCAATCGCTACGTGGCGGATGTGTCCGGGCCGTTGACCGAGAGCGGCAACATTCGTGGTCGGGTGATTGCGGTGCACGATGACAAGGATTTCTTCCAGGACACCCGCATGGAGCGCAAGAACGTGCTCTACACGGTGCTGGCAGCCGACCTGAGCGACAGCACCACCGTCACCGGCGGCTTGGAATACAGCGAGATCGATGCGACCGGGGCATGGGGCGGGCTGGTACCGGACTTCGACGGTTCGCCGCTGCGCTTTTCCCGCTCGACCTTCCTCGGCGCCAACTGGGCGCGCTGGGACCGCACCAATACCCATGCCTTCGCTGAGCTGGATCACGCGTTCGCTAACGGCTGGAGCCTCAAGTTGAACGCCAACCGCAGTCGCTTGGCATACAAGGACCACGGCTTCCAGCAGACTTCGCTGGCCAGAACCGCGGGTACCAGCAATCCCTACCTGTGGGACGTGAACTACAACTTCAACGACGGTGGTGGACGTACCAACTACAGCAACGTGGGTGCGGTGCTGGACGGGCCTTTCGCGCTGCTCGGGCGCGAGCACCGGCTGACCGTGGGGGCTGAGTGGAACGAGGCCGATGCCATCGGCGTGGAGTCGGTATGGGGCTATAACGCGCGGGGTGTCGACGTGCGCAACTGGAACCCATCGAACGTGAACAAGGATCGCATCGGCGCCCAGGCCAACCCGCAGGCGCATACCATCACTACCCAGAAGGCCACCTACGCCAGCCTCAACCTGTCATTGGCCGATCCGCTCAACGCGATTATCGGTGCGCGCCTGAACTGGTACGACTTCGAGAACCGTAACAGCGCGACCGGCGATTACAAGGTCACCCGCGAGATCGTCCCTTACGCCGCGCTGATCTACGATCTGACCGACAACATCAGCGCCTATACCAGCTACACCGAAATCTTCGCGCCGCAGACCAGTTACGACGTCTCAGGCTCGCTGCTCGAACCCATGACCGGTGAGGTATACGAACTTGGGCTAAAGGGTGAGTTCTATCAGGGGCGTCTGAACAGTTCCATCGCGGTCTTTCGCACCAACCTGGTCGGTAAGGGATTGCAGGATGCCAACGCCATCGCGCTGCCTTGCCAGCCGAACAATGCCATCGGTTCCTGCATGGTTGCCGCCGGCAAGAGCCGCAGTGAAGGTGTGGAACTGGAAATATCCGGCGAGGTGATGTCCGGTTGGCAGGTAGGGGGCGGCTATACCTACACCACCACCGAATACTTGAAGGATACGGCCAATAATGAAGGCAACGTGCTGCGCACTACCGATCCCAAGCACTTGCTGCGGCTATTCACTACTTACAAACTGCCGGGACAGTTTGCCAACTGGACTGTGGGAGGCGGCGTCCAGGCGCAAAGTGACATTTACGCCGTCAACAATACGCGTACCGCACGGGCCGAGCAGGCCGGTTACGCGGTTTATAACGCCATGGTTGCCTACCGCTTCAACGAGCATTATTCGGCACAGTTCAATGCCAACAACCTGTTCGACAAGTACTACTACGAGAAGATCGGGGTGACCGGCGCCAACTACTACTACGGCGAACCCCGCAACTTCTCCCTGACCCTGCGCGGCGAGTTCTGATCCTTTCTCTGCGAACCCTGAACACCGCCTGAGGGCGGTGTTCCTGTATCTGCAGCCTCCGAGCCATGAAGCGTGCGCGTCATGGCTTTTTTGTCATATGGAGGAATCAAACCTTGATCGCGGCCAGATAGCAGGCCCAGAATCAGCCCATGTTTTTGCGGAACTCCCGCTTGCTATAAAGGATTGCCAATGTCCAAGCGTAGCCTCGATGCTTTGCGCCTTGCCCCCGAATCGCTGACCCGCCCCTTCGCCCCCGAGCAGTTCAACTTCAGCAGCACCGATGATCTCGAACCTTTCCGCGGCGTACTCGGCCAGGCCCGCGCAGTCGAGGCCCTGCAATTTGGCGTGGCCATGCCGTGTCCCGGCTATAACGTGTTCGTCATGGGCGAGCCCGGCACCGGGCGCTTCTCCTTCGTCCAGCGCTACCTCAAGGCCGAAGCCAAGCGTATGGAAACACCGGCCGACCGGGTCTACGTCAACCATTTCGACGAGCCGCGCGAGCCGCGTGCGCTGGAGCTGCCAGCCGGTACGGCGAGCGACTTCATCGCCGATATCAATCAGCTGATCGACAACCTGCTGGCCACCTTTCCGGCGGTGTTCGAAACGCCGACCTACCAGCAGAAGAAGAGCGCCATCGACCGCGGCTTCAACAAGCGCTACGACCAGGCGCTGGACGTGATCGAGCGTCTGTCGCTGGAGAAGGGCGTGGCCCTGTACCGCGACAGCACCAATATCGCCTTCACCCCGATGGCAGACGGCAAGGCGCTGGACGAGGCCGAGTTCGCCCAGTTGCCGGAAGCCGACCGTGAGCGCTTCCACGCCGATATCGCCGCGCTGGAAGAGCGCCTCAACGAGGAGCTGGCCAGCCTGCCGCAGTGGAAGCGCGAGTCGAGCAACCTGCTGCGTCAGCTCAATGAAGAGACCATCACCGTCGCCTTGCAGCCACTGTTGGCGCCGCTTTCGGAGAAGTATGCCGAGAACGCCGGCGTCTGCGCCTACCTGCAGGCGATGCAGATCAACCTGCTGAAAACTGCCGTCGAGCAGCTGGTGGATGTCGACAAGGCCGATCCGCAACTGCGCAAGCTGCTGGAAGAAATGTACTGCCCGAGCCTGGTGGTCGGTCACCATGCCAATGGCGGTGCGCCGGTGGTGTTCGAGTCGCACCCGACCTACGACAACCTGTTCGGCCGCATCGAGTACAGCTCCGATCAGGGTGCGCTGTACACCAGCTATCGCCAGTTGCGCCCGGGTGCGCTGCACCGCGCCAATGGCGGTTATCTGGTGGTCGAGGCGGAAAAACTGCTTGGCGAGCCCTTCGTCTGGGAGGCGCTCAAGCGCGCCCTGCATTCGCGCCAGTTGAAGATGGAGTCGCCGCTGGGCGATCTCGGCCGCATCGCCACCGTCACGCTCAACCCGCAGGTCATCCCGCTGCAGCTGAAGGTCATCATCATCGGCTCGCGGCAGCTGTATTACGCGCTGCAGGATCACGATCCGGACTTTCAGGAGATGTTCCGCGTTCTGGTCGACTTCGACGAGGACATCCCGCTCGCCGAGGACAGCCTGGAGCAGTTCGCCCAGTTGATGAAGACGCGTACCTCGGAAGAGGGCATGGCGCCCATGACCGGTGCTGCGGTGGCGCGTCTGGCCACCTACAGCGCACGTCTGGCTGAACACCAAGGGCGCCTGTCAGCGCGTATCGGCGACCTGTTCCAGCTGGTCAGTGAGGCCGATTTCATTCGCCAGCTCGCCGGTGAGAAGATCACCGACGTCGGCCATATCGAGCGCGCGCTCAAGGCCAAGGCTACGCGCACCGGGCGCGTGTCAGCGCGGATCATCGACGACATGCTGGCCGGCATCATCCTTATCGACACCAGCGGCGCCGCCGTCGGTAAGTGCAACGGCCTGACCGTGCTGGAAGTCGGCGACTCGGCCTTCGGTGTACCGGCACGGATTTCCGCCACCGTGTATCCGGGCGGCAGCGGTATCGTCGACATCGAGCGTGAGGTCAGCCTCGGTCAGTCGATCCACTCCAAGGGTGTGATGATCCTCACTGGCTTTCTCGGTAGCCGCTATGCGCAGGAATTCCCGCTGGAGATTTCCGCGAGCATCGCCCTGGAGCAGTCCTACGGTTACGTCGACGGCGACAGCGCCTCGCTCGGCGAGGTGTGCACGCTGATCTCGGCGCTGTCGCGCACGCCGCTCAAGCAGTGCTTCGCCATTACCGGTTCGATCAACCAGTTCGGCGAGGTGCAGGCCGTCGGCGGGGTCAACGAGAAGATCGAAGGCTTCTTCCGCCTGTGCGAGGCGCGTGGTCTCACTGGCGAGCAGGGGGCGATCATCCCGCATTCCAATGTCGCCAACCTGATGCTCGACGAGCGCGTGCTGCAGGCCGTGCGAGACGGCCAGTTCAACGTCTATGCGGTGCGCCATGTCGATGAGGCGCTGAGCCTGCTGGTCGGTGAGGCGGCCGGTCACCCGGACGAGAAAGGACGTTTCCCCAAGGGCAGCGTCAATGCCCGTGTGGTCGAGCGCCTGCGCGATATCGCCGAGATCGGCTTGGAGGAGGAGGGCAAGCCCGCCGAAGCGGAGAAGGCCAAAACCGAAGCCGAGCCGGCAGCCGCCAAGCCGGCCAAGGCGCCGCGACGCAAGAAGGGCGAGGGCGACGCGGCGAGCTGAGCAAATCTTTCACGATTGTCCCGGATCGCCCGGTACAGGCGCGTCGGACTCGTTGCTAACGCTTCATGCACAGAGTTATCCACAGATCGCGTGGATAACTTTGGCTTCACAGTGCGGGCGCTCGGGGTGTAGGCTGGAGCCTGGATTCCGCGAGGGTCGCAGCCATGTCGCGCAGCCTCTGCCTCACCCGCCAATGCCTGGGCCTGGTCACGCGCATCGAATGCGTGATCCGGCCGATGGTAGATAACCAAGGACGCTGGATACTGCTCTGCGCCGCCGGCATGTCAGGCGCGCAACCTTCTGCGATCAAGGCGCAAGGCCCATTCTATGGGCCTTTTGTCGCAGAAGGGGTCCTTGATTCGATTGCCGAAAGCCTGGCCTTGCAGGGATATGCCGAGTGCAGCGAACCGCCCATCTGGCGCTTGCACATGCAGGCCGAGTTGCGCCGCGTCAATGGCGAACGCAACAGACCGCTCAGTGCCTTGCAGCGCCGCCCCGAAACTGACGGGCACAGCTGAAACGTCTGCAACAAAGCGCGCCGGAGCATTCACCGGGGACTCGCGTTGATGGGGGTTATCCACAATACGCTGGCTGCTTCTGCTGATGCTGGACGATGGGTATACTCGCCGCGTTTTTCTCTCTTCAGTGAGTTTTCCATGGAACGCTTTATCGAAAACGCCATGTACGCATCGCGTTGGTTGCTGGCGCCGATCTATTTCGGTCTGTCTCTGGGTCTGCTGGCGTTGGCGCTGAAGTTCTTCCAGGAAGTCTTCCACATCCTGCCGAACGTGTTCGCCATGGCAGAGTCCGACCTGATTCTAGTGCTGCTGTCACTGATCGACATGGCGCTGGTAGGCGGCTTGCTGGTCATGGTGATGATCTCCGGCTACGAGAACTTCGTTTCGCAACTGGATATCGATGACAGCAAGGAGAAACTCAGCTGGCTGGGCAAGATGGACTCCAGCTCGTTGAAGATGAAGGTGGCCGCTTCGATCGTGGCCATTTCCTCGATTCACCTGCTGCGGGTTTTCATGGATGCGCGTAACTACGAAACGGACCATCTGATGTGGTACGTGATCATCCACATGACCTTCGTCGCCTCGGCGTTCGCCATGGGCTATCTGGACAAGCTGACCAAGCACGATTGATCCCGGCTTGTTTCAAGACCGCCCGTCCGAACAGGACGGGCGTTTTGCGTTCTGGGGTTGAGCTTTTTCTTTGTTTTACAAGAATTATGTTTGTATAAGTTCTTGTATAGAAAAAACGAGGGAAAGCCAGATGAATCTGCATGATCTATCCGCTTATGCCCAAGCCGGGCGCATCGATGAACTCAACCTGATCTCGCTCGAAGGCGGCATCTACCTGCTCGAAGCACGGATGGAAGGGCGCGCGCATCCGATTATCGACGAACACGGCAGTACCTTGAGCCTGCGATCAGTAGAGCATGCGCGCGACGTGCTGCAGGAAATGCCGACGCTGCCGTTCTTTCTGGTGCACAGCTCGGTGCACGACGAGATGTGCGGCTTGCCCTCGGCCGCCAACAGTCTGCGTGTGCCCATCGCCTTTCGTTCCGGCTGGTGAAAGCTCCGCAGATGGCCGTTGATTTTGAGGGCGGTGTACGCCGCCTGATCCTGATTCTGGGTGATCAACTGACGCCCGGCCTCGGCGCGCTGCAGGACGTCGACCCGCAGCGCGACCATCTATTGCTGGCCGAGGTGATGGAGGAGGCCAGCCATGTAGCGCATCATCCGAAGAAGATCGCCCTGATCTTCAGCGCCATGCGCCATTTCGCCGAGGTCCTGCGCGCGCAGGGCCTCAAGGTGCATTACGTGACGCTCGATGATCCCGACAACAGCGGCTCCCTGCCCGGCGAGCTATTGCGCTGGACGCAGCAGCTGGACCCCGCCGAAATCCATCTGACCGAGTGCGGCGACTGGCGCCTGGAGCAGGCCCTGCGCCACTGCGGCGTGCCGATCCACTGGCACCCGGACAGCCGTTTTCTGTGCACGCGCGATGCCTTCGCTGCCTGGGCGAAGGACCGCAAGCAGCTGCGCATGGAGTTCTTCTACCGCGAGATGCGCCACGCCAGTGGCCTGCTGCTCAACCCCGACGGCACGCCTGAGGGGGGCGCCTGGAACTTCGACGCCGACAACCGCAAGGCGCTGCCCAAGGGCGTGCGTCCACCTGTGCCTCTGCGCATCGAGCCGGATGCCATCACCCGTAAGGTGCTGGAGTTGGTGGGACAGCGTTTCGCCAGTCATTACGGCAGCCTGGAGGGCTTCGACTACCCGGTGACGGCCGAGCAGGCCGAGCGCCTGTGGCAGCATTTTCTCGCCCAGGGCCTGGCCGACTTTGGCGATTACCAGGACGCCATGGCCGATGGCGAACCCTTTCTCTTTCACTCGCGCATCAGCGCGGCGCTGAATATCGGCCTGCTCGATCTGCGGCGGATCTGCGAGGAGGTAGAGGCGGCCTACCGTGCCGGCGACGTGCCGCTCAACGCCGCCGAAGGCTTCATCCGCCAGTTGATCGGTTGGCGCGAGTATGTGCGCGGCGTCTATTGGCTGCGCATGCCGGAGTACGCCGAAGGCAATCGCTTCGGCAACTCACGCGCACTGCCCGAGTTCTACTGGACCGGCAAGACGCGCATGAACTGCATGCGCCAGGCCATCGGCCAGACCCTGGAACACGCCTACGCGCACCATATCCAGCGGCTGATGGTTACCGGCAACTTCGCCCTGCTGGCCGGCATCGCGCCCAAGGCTATCTGCGACTGGTACCTGGCCGTGTACATGGACGCCTTCGACTGGGTGGAGCTGCCTAACACCCTGGGCATGGTGATGCACGCCGACGGCGGCTACCTCGGCTCCAAGCCCTATTGCGCCAGCGGCCAGTACATCAAGCGCATGTCCGATCATTGCCAGGGCTGCAGCTACAAGGTGAGCGAAAGCACCGGCGAGTCGGCCTGTCCGTTCAATGCCTTGTACTGGCATTTCCTCATGCGCCACCGTGAGCCGCTTGAGCGCAACCCGCGCATGGGCATGGTCTATCGCAACCTGGCGCGTATGAACGAGGCCAAGCAGCAAGCGCTGTGGGACTGGGGCAAACGCCTGCTGGCCAAGCTCGATGCCGGGGAAACGCTGTGAAGAAGGCTCAGTTGCCGGTAAAGACCTGCTTGGTCTGCGGCTTGCCATTCACCTGGCGCAAGAAATGGGCGCGCTGCTGGGATGAGGTGCGCTACTGCTCCGAGCGCTGTCGCCGTGGGCGCAACAAGCAATAGGGCGAGAGTGTCGCCGCTGAAGCGTCTTCCTTGGGTTCAGCTGCGACGGGCAATGCCTGCGGCCGTGACGCCGCGCCTGGCTTCTGTGCTAGGCTGGCCGACCTTTTTCACAGCCCCTAGCGGAGCCTTTAATGTCCGAATTCAACTTCAGCCCCGATCTGTCCTCCGATGAAGGTCGCGTCAGCTACGGCATCGGTCGTCAACTCGGTGGTCAGTTGCGCGACAACCCGCCGCCCGGCGTCGACCTGAACGCGATCCTCGCCGGTCTGACCGATGCCTTCACCGGGCAGGCCAGCCGCGTTTCCGAGGCTGAGCTGGGCGCGAGCTTTAAGGTCATCCGCGAGATCATGCAGGCCGAGGCCGCTGCCAAGGCCGAAGCCGCTGCCGGCGAAGGCCGTGCCTACCTGGCCGAGAATGCCAAGCGCGAAGGCATGACCGTACTGGCTTCGGGTCTGCAGTACGAAGTGCTGGTGGCCGGCGAGGGCGCCAAGCCGTCGGCCGAGGATCAGGTACGTGTGCACTACCACGGCACCCTGATCGACGGTAGCGTGTTCGACAGCTCCTACGAGCGCGGCCAGCCGGCTGAATTCCCGGTCGGCGGCGTGATTCCGGGCTGGGTCGAGGCGTTGCAACTGATGGCTACCGGCAGCAAATGGCGCCTGCACGTGCCGAGCGAACTGGCCTACGGCGCTCAGGGCGTTGGCAGCATCCCGCCGCACAGCGTGCTGGTGTTCGATGTCGAGCTGCTCGACATTCTGTGATCGGGGACGCAGGCTGTCGTGCTGGTGCGCATGGCGTACCCTAGCTGATCGCGTGAATGTCCAACGAAACGGGGCGCCCTGGTGACAGGGCGCCCCGTTGTCGTTTCAGCGTAGTGGTGCACCGCGAACCGCCTTATGCTCAGGGGCCGCAGGGCCTGCTGGTGGACGTAGTAGCGTGCGCCGTATGCAGGTCTCAGGGACGTAGGGCTCGCGCGTAACAGTAGAGGAACAGGCTGCGCACCAGCTCCTTGAGCACGATGGGTTCGCTGGAGCTGAGTTCATGAAGATCCAGGTCGCCCTGGTCGCGCAGTTCGTCCAGCGCTTCTTCTTCGAGCATGGCGCAGACTTCGCCGGTTTCGCGATTGAGGATGCGCAGGTAGGGATGCGGGCGGTCCAGCCAGGCATCGATCAGGTAGGTCATGGCAGGTCTCCTTGGCTGTCATTACGTAACTGAGAATAATTCCTATTACATAAATAGCAAGAACTAATTGCGACCTTTTGTCGTTTACGCGATCAGGTTTTGGCAATAAGGCGGGTGCCGGGAAGACAAGCGCGACGTCCGCAGCTGGCGTGTCTCCCGGCTCACGACCAGTGGGCGAGATTCCCGTTCGGCCCTGGCGTCAGGCACCCAAGCGGCGGGTCACCTCGCCCAGTTGCCCGGACATGTCATGCAGGTTGCGGCTGGCCATCTGTGTGCGCTCGACGTTGTCCTGGTTGGCGCTGGCGATGGCGGTCAGCTCGGTAAGGTTGCGCGAGATATCCTCGGCCACCGAGGTCTGTTCCTCGGCAGCCGTGGCGATCTGCTGGTTCATGTCGCGAATGGCCTCTACCGCCTCGGTGATGCGCTGCAGCATGGCGCCGGCTTCGGTGACCTGGGTGACACCCTGTTCGCTGCGCTGCTGGCCGCTCTCAATGGCGCGCACGGCATCCAGGGCGCCGTTTTGCACGGTGTCAATGATCTGGTTGATCTCGGCAGTGGATTCGGCCGTGCGTTGGGCAAGATGGCGCACCTCATCGGCGACCACGGCGAAACCGCGGCCCTGCTCGCCGGCCCGGGCCGCTTCGATGGCGGCATTGAGAGCGAGCAGGTTGGTCTGCTCAGCAATGCCGCGGATCACTTCCAGCACCTTGCCGATGCGCCCACTGTCGCTTTCCAGGCGACGGATCACTTCTGCCGTACTGGCAATCTCGCCGCGGATGTCGGTGATGGTGGCGATGGTCGATTGCATCACCGTGCTGCCCTGGCGCGCCGAGTCGTCGGCATCGTTGGCCGCGTGTGCGGCGTCGGCGGCATGGCGCGCCACCTCCTGAGCCGTGGCAGACATCTCGTGCATGGCGGTGGCGACCTGGTCGGTACGCTCGAACTGCTCGCTGACGCCTTCGGTCATGCGCGAGGCGATGGCGTTGAGTTCGCTGCTGGCGCTGTCGAGATTCTGCGTGCTCTGGTGCAGGCGCTCGGTGGTGCTGGCGAGAAAGTCGCGCAGGGTATTGGCGGCGCGTGCCAGCAGGCCCAGCTCGTCCTTGCGATTGCTCTCCACACGCTGGCCGAACTGGCCGTGGCTGAGCTGATCGACATGGCCGATCAGGTGGCGGATGGGAATGATCAGGTTGCGGTTGACCAGCCACAGGCTGAACAGTGCGATGACCAGCGCGGCGGAGAGCATGACTACGGTACCGCTGAAGATGGTGCGCGCGGCGCTGGCGTTGATCTGCTCGGCCTGGCTCAGGCTGTTCTGGCGCAGTTGTTCGACCAGGGCGGTCATCTGCTCGCTGGCCGCGCGGTCGATGCCCTGCACGGCGTCATCACCTGCCTTGGCGTCGGCGCCGGCAGCCACGAAGGCGTCGCGGCCCTTGCGGTAATTGGCACCGAGGGTCTGGTGTTCGCCGCGCAGGCGCTCGACCTGGGCCTTCAGTGCCGGATCGGCAGCGGTGACCTGGGTCAACTGGCCGAGAATGTCCTGCACCTTGCGCTCCTGCGCTTCGAACTGGCTCCAGTAGCGTTGCAGGTTGGCGCTGTCCTGACCGCGTAGCAGAACGTTCTTCCATTCCTGCACCTGTATCTTGAATTCAACGTTAGCCGCGTCGATCAGGCGAGAGGATTCTAGCGGTCCGTCGAGCAGGCTGCGGTAGGACTGAATGCCGCTGGACAGAAAGCTGAAGCAGACCAGCGCGGTGATCAGGATCAGCGACAGGCTGCCGCCGAGCAGGGCGAGAATCTGCGCGCGCAGGGATTTTTGCAGGAACATGATGGGATGCCTCGGAAGCCAGGCGTGGCGGAACAGGCTCAGCGTAGTAGGTGAATGTTGCAGATTTGTGAAATGTCTAGACGAGTTGTCGCGGGGCCGGATCAGTCAGGGAACAGCAGATGATTTCGATGCTTGAATGATTGCGCAATCATCTTAATCTGACTCGGGTTGTCCATTTTCGGCGGCCCAAAGGGTGCCGAGTTCATCACGAGGAAGTAGTCATGACCGATAACGCCACCCCACGCGCCGACGACGACCGCATTGCCTGGCTGAGCCTGCGTTCGGTAGCCCTGCCGCTGGCCAACCCGATTAGCGATGCCAAGGTGCTGACCGGCCGGCAAAAGCCGATGACCGAGATCGCCATTCTGATCGCCGAGATCGAGACCCGTGACGGCCACCGTGGCCTGGGTTTCAGTTATTCCAAGCGCGCCGGCGGCCCCGGTCAGTTCGCTCATGCTCTGGAAGTGGCGCCGAACCTGATCGGTGAGAACCCCAGCGATATCGCCAAGCTGTGGGACAAGCTGTGCTGGGCCGGCGCCTCGGTCGGCCGCAGCGGTCTGGCGACCCAGGCCATCGGCGCCTTCGACGTCGCCCTGTGGGACCTCAAGGCGCGTCGCTCCGGGCTGTCGCTGGCGCGCCTGCTCGGCAGTCACCGCGACTCCGTGCGCTGCTACAACACCTCCGGCGGCTTCCTGCATACGCCGCTCGACCAGTTGCTGAAGAACACCGATATCTCCCGTGAGAAGGGCATTGGCGGTATCAAGCTCAAGGTCGGCCAGCCTGATTGGGCGCTGGATATTCACCGCGTCAGCACGGTGCGTGAGCATCTGGGCGAGAGCTTCCCGCTGATGGTCGATGCCAATCAGCAATGGGATCGCCCGACCGCGCGGCGCATGTGCCGTCGCCTGGAGCCCTTCGACCTGATCTGGGTCGAGGAGCCGCTGGACTGCTACGACGCCGAGGGTCACGCCGAGCTGGTGCGTCTGTTCGATACGCCGATCGCCACCGGCGAGATGCTCACCAGCCCGGCGGAGCACTGGGAGTTCATCCGCCAGCGCGGCGCCGATTTCCTCATGCCCGATGCGCCGCGCGTTGGCGGCATCACCCCATATCTGCGCGTGCAGACCCTGGCCGAGCAGGCCGGCATGACCCTGGCACCGCATTTCGCCATGGAGCTGCACGTGCACCTGGCCGCTACGCATACGCGCGAGCCCTGGGTCGAGCATTTCGAATGGCTGGAGCCGCTGTTCAACGAGCGCCTGGAGATTCGCGACGGGCGCATGCTGGTGCCGACCCGGCCGGGCCTTGGTTTGAGTCTGAGCGAGCAGGTTGCCGGCTGGACGGTGCAGCAGGCGGAGGTTGGCAAGCGCGCCTGATCTTCAATTCGGCGGATAGATGTCGCGAGCCGCCTGGCGCACGGCATTAATCACCGCCGGCAAGGCGGGGTTGTCGTTGTCGTCGCGCCAGACCAGGTGCAGCTCGCCGCATACGCCTTTGGGTAGCGGCAGCTCGCGGAAACACACCTGCTCGAAGCGAATGGCGCTGGCGCTACGCGGCACCAGCGCCAGGCCCATGCCAGCGTTGACCAGCGACAGGATAGTCAGGGTCGACCCCAGCGCCTGAACGAACTCCGGCTGAATGCCGCTGGCGCGGAACAGGCCGGTGTGCAGTTCGTTGAAGGGCTGCCAGGCGGTATGTGCATAAAGAATGAAGGGCTGACCATGGAGCATCTCTAGGGTCGGCCGTTCGTGCTGCGCCAACGGGTGTTCGGCGGGCGTGGCCAGCACGAAGGGTTCGCGCAACAGGCATTCGCTGATCAGCCCCGGTTGCTGCAGGGGCGCCCGCACGATGGCCAGGTCCACGCGCCTGGCGCGCAGTGCCTGCACCTGTTCGAAGGTGCTAATTTCCAGCAGGGCGATATCCACGCCAGGGCGTTCACGCTTGGCGGTGGTGATCGCGCGCGGAAGCACGTCATACACCGCGCTGGCGACGAAGCTGATGTTCAGTGAACCGCTTTCGCCGATGGCGGCCAACCGGGCACTCTGTGCCGCGCGGTGGGCCTGATCGAGCAGGGCCTGGGCTTCGACGAAAAAGGCGCGGCCGGCCGCGGTCAGCGCAACAGAGCGGGTACTGCGGGTGAACAGTGTGACGCCCAACTGATGTTCGAGCAGCTGAATCTGCCGGCTCAGCGGCGGCTGTGTCATGTGCAGGCGCTCGGCGGCGCGGCGGAAGTTAAGCTCGGCGGCCAGGGTGGTGAAGCAGCGCAGCTGCGCCAGGTCGAACATTGATTCATTCCGGGTATCAATCAAGTGGATGATTAGATTAGACCTGGATCAATGCAAGCGTCCATCATCTGCCACGAGTTGTTGTAGATGGCGTGCCAGAGGGTTGGGCACGGAAAGAGGCGGGAGAGGAAAAAGAGCCGCCCCCTGAGCAGAGGGGGCGGTGGAGTGGATCAGGTACGCAGGATCTCGTTGATCGCGCTAGGTTTGGGACGTAGCGCGCTGAACACCTGCCAGAGTACGAACAGCAGGGCCAGGCCAAGGAAGGAGCCGGCGATGGGGTTGGTGAAGAAGTCGGCGAAGCTGTTGTCCGACAGCATCAGGCCGCGACGCAGGTTGGTCTCCGCCATCGGCCCGAGGATGAAGCCGATGATGAAAGGTGCCGCGGGCATACCGGCCTTGACGAAGGCGTAGCCGAGCAGACCGAACAGCAGGATCGACCAGACGTCGAACAGGCGGCTGGACAGACCGAAGGCACCCACTACGCACAGCACCAGGATGATCGGCAGCAGGATGTGCTTGGGCACGTCGAGCAGCTTGATGAACAGGCGCAGGCCGTAGAACTCCATGAACAGCATCATGCAGGTGGCGACGATCAGCGCGGCGAAGATGGTGTAAACCAGCGGACCCTGGCTGATGAACAGCAGCGGGCCGGGCTGGATGCCGTGGATCAGGAAGCCGCCAAGCATGATCGCGGTGACGGTGTCGCCGGGGATGCCAAGGGTCATCAGCGGCATCATGGCGCCACCGATGCCGGCGTTGTTGGCCGTCTCGCTGGCCACCACGCCGCCAATGTTGCCTTTGCCATAGGTGTGCCCGTCTTTCGCGCGCTTCTTGGCGATGATGTAGGAAACCAGATTCGAGGTGCCCGCGCCGATGCCCGGCAGGATGCCGATGCCCAGGCCGATGATCCCCGAGCGACCGGCGTTCGGCAGTTGCTCGCGGAACTCCTTGAGCGAGAAGCCGAAGCCCTTGATGTTCTTCATGCTCACCGACCTGGCCTTGCCCTGCACGGCATGCCGACCGGTCTCGGCGAGCTTGATGATCTCGGCCACGGCGAACATGCCGATCATCACCGTGAGCATCGAAAAGCCGCCGTTGAGCTCGCTGACACCGAAGGTGAAGCGGCGAATGGCCTCGACCGGGGCGATGCCCACGGTGGATACGGCGATACCTAGTGCACCGGCGAACAGGCCCTTGACCATGGAGCCGGCCGACAGGGTGGCGATCAGGGTCAGCGAGAAAACGGCGATTGCGAAGTATTCATGCGGGCCGAAGCTCAAGGCCACCTTGGCCAGCTGCGGAGCGATGAACATCAGCGCGACGATGCTGAAGATGGTGCCGAGGAAGGAGAACACGATACCGACCCCCAGCGCCTTGACGCCGTGACCCTGCTCCATCAGCGGGCCACCATCGAACACCGTGGCGATCGATGACGGCGTTCCCGGAATCTTCAACAGGATCGCCGAGATCAGACCTCCGGACGTGGCGCCGATGAACAGCGCGACCAGCAGCGACAGACCGGCCTGCGGGCCCATGGTGAAAGTCAGGGGCAGGCACAGGGCAACGGCCATCGTGGCCGAGAGGCCGGGCACGGCGCCGAAGACGATGCCCATGGCCACGCCAATGGCCATCAGCATCAGGATGTTCAGTGAGAATACGGCACCGAAGCCTTGCTGCAGTAATTCGAGCATGGTCGATCCTCAGATGAAGTTGTTCAGCAGGCCAGCGGGCAGCAACAGGTCGAAGGCCTCGCGGAACAGCAGGAAGATGAGCGCAGAGCAGATGACGGCGATCAGCAGATGGGTGAGGTGTTTGGCTTTCTGGTTTACCGGGGTCAGCACGAGGAACTGCAGATACAGGTAAACCACGGTCATGATCGGGAAACCCACTGGGCCGAGCAGGGCCATGTAGCCGAGGATCAGACCAAGGGTCTTGAAAACGGTCTTGGGTTCTACGACGTCGGCAGCCGGCTCTTCGGCTTCCGCCGCAGGCTGCACCGCAGTGGTGGGTTCAGCCGCAGCCTTGGGTTTGGCGAAGGCGCTGAACAGTTGCATCACGCCCAGCAGCGACAACAGGCCGGCCAGCAGCTTGGGAACGGTGGCCGCATCGACACCTTCATGCCCGGGCAGCTGTTGCGCCAGTACCAGGTAGGTAAGGCTGGCAGCGAGCATGGCAATGCCGATGATCAGTTCTTTCTTATTCAGGGTGTTCATTGCATACCTCGATGTTCTGAGGTGCAGCGCCGGCCGAATCGATCGGGCCGGCGCTGCGTTGTGGCTTACTTGGCCTTGCGCAGCTCATCCTTGAACTGCATGAAGTCGTCGCGGGTCTTGGCCAGAATCTGCTTGGCTTCTTCGGTGGCGAAGAACGCGACCGGCTGCTTGAACTTCTTCAGGTCCTCGGCATAGGCCGGCTTCTCGGTGATCTGCTGCATGATGTCGGACATCTTCTTGACGATCGCCGGGTCGGTGCCTTTCGGGAAGGCAACCACGTAAGGCTTGTCCAGGGTGATGTCCAGGCCTTGTTCCTTGAGGGTCGGTACATCAGGGATCAGCGGGTTGCGTTCGTCGTTTGGCTGACCCAGAGCGACCATCTGGCCGCCGTTGACATAGTCCTGTACCGAGCCGTAGCTGATGGCGCCCAGATCGACGCGGCCGCCGAGCATGGCGACAACGCGGTCGGATACGGTGCCGGCATCGACCATCTTCAGTTTGGCGCCGCTGAGTTTTTCCAGCTGCAGGCCCTGCACGTGGGAGAAGTTACCCATCTCGGTGCCGTAGGTGAGGCTGCCCGGGTTGGCCTTGGACTTGTCGACCAGGTCTTTCATGCTGGTCACGCCAGACTGCTTGGAGGCCACGAACACGGCGCTCTTGTCGACACCGGCGATGCAGGAGACATCGAAGGCTTCGTAGCTGTCTTCGGTCAGACCGGCCACTTCGTTGACGATCAGCTGGCCCGGGTGGGTGAAGAGGATGGTGTTGCCATCCGCTGCAGCGCCCTTGACCTGTTCGGCCGCCAGGGTGCCACCGCCGCCAGCGACGTTGGTCACGACCATGGTCTTGCCGGTGATCTCGTTGAAGTACTTGGCCATCATGCGGGCGTTGAAGTCGGTGTCGCCACCGGGGTTGGCGATCACCACCACCTGAATCGGGCGAGTCGGCCAGTTGACCTCATCGGCGAAGGTGGCGGCATGGGTGACCAGGGCACCAACACCGACCAGGGCAGAAAGGAGGGAGGCGCGGAATGTTTTTTTCATTGGAATACTCCGGGTTGGGATAAAAGCCGCGCGAGTCAGTCGCGGCCGAGGCTGGGACGTTTCGGGTCATACTGCCAACCCGGAACCAGGTACTGCATGGCCATGGCGTCGTCACGCGCGCCGCTGGCCACCTTCTTGTAAAGCTCGTGGGCGGCCATGATCCGCTCCATGTCCGGCTCGATACCAAGGCCGGGCTTGTCCGATACCTGCACCTGACCACCGATGATCTGCAGCGGTTCGCGGGTCAGGCGTTCTTCGCCTTCCTGCCAGATCCAGTGCGTGTCGATGGCCGTGACGCGGCCCGGTACGGCTGCGGCGGCATGGGTGAACATGGCCAGGGAAATGTCGAAGTGGTTGTTCGAATGCGAACCCCAGGTCAGGCCGAACTCCTCGCAGACCTGACCGAGGCGTACGGCGCCCTGCATGGTCCAGAAGTGAGGGTCGGCCAGCGGAATGTCGACGGCCTCCAGGCGCAGCGAGTGGCCCATCTGACGCCAATCGGTGGCGACCATGTTGGTGGCGGTGGGGATGCCGGTGGCGCGCTTGAATTCGGCCATCACTTCGCGCCCCGAGTAGCCGTTTTCCGGTCCGCAGGGGTCCTCGGCATAAGCCAGGACGTGGCCCTGGCCCTTGCACAGGGCAATGGCTTCGTCCAGCGACCAGGCACCGTTTGGATCGAGCGTGACGCGGGCATCGGGGAAGCTTGCCTTGATCGCGCGGATCGCGTCCATCTCTTCGGCGCCACGCATCACGCCGCCCTTGAGCTTGAAGTCGTTGAAGCCGTAGCGCGCATGCGCGGCCTCGGCCAGGCGGGCGATGGCCGCCGGCGTCAGCGCGGCCTGATGGCGCAGGTGATACCAGTCGTCCGCCGAGCCTGTGCCGGCGAGATAGGGCAGGTCGGTGCGCTGGCGTTCACCTATATAGAAGAGGTAGGCGAGCATCGGCACGCTGTCGCGCTGCTGGCCGCTGCCAAGCAGTTCGGCAACCGGAACGTCCAGATGCTGACCCAGCAGATCGAGCAGGGCGGCTTCGACAGCAGTGATCACGTTGTCCAGGCGCAGGTTGATCTCATGCGGTTGCTTGAGTACGCGCGCCTCGGATTCCGAGGTGACCTGATGCTGGGTGGTCTGTGGGCCCTTGGCCGGACCGGCGATGGCCTGGCGCAGACGATTGAGCACATGGTTGTAACGGCCGACCGATTGCCCGATCACCAGTTCGCGGCAGCGCTCCAGCGCCTGGCGGATGCCTTCGCCACCGGGGACCTCACCACAACCGATGCGCCCGGCATTGTCCTTGAGCAGTACCAGGTTGCGGGTGAAATAGGGGCCGTGGGCGCCACACAGGTTGAGAAGCATGCTGTCATGGCCTGCTACCGGAATGACCTGCATTTCGATGATCTGGGGTGTGCTACTGCGGGAGGCTTCGTACATCTTGGCTGGGGCTCCGAACGTGGCGCGGCCCTTGGCCGCAATGGCGAAGGTACGGTTCAGTCGTGCACCGGGATCAGCAAAAGATCCTCGTTGCAGCAAATGAGAGCTTGGGCAAAGACGGCAACGAGGCCTGCGCGGGGCGCGCTGGTCGTGCGGCTGCTGGCATCGCTGCGAGGAGCAGCGCGATGGCAGGGCGGAGCGGCAGTGAAGGTCTGTGACATGACCTGGGCCTCGTTTGTTTTTATTGGAATGTCATAGGTTGTCGTATGACTTGGTGAAATTAGTACCAGCCTGAAGTTGGCGTGTCAACGCTACCCATGGCGAATGATGATTGCGCTGGCATCTGTTCTGAGAGCATCATCCAGGCTGCTCTATGCTGAGCTTCGCCGCTTGCGGGCCGGTTCTGCGGGCAGCTATGGCGCACGGGCAAAAATCTTCGACGAACGGACGATACGAAAACTGGTGTTTTTTTTGTTGTTGTACGATAACGTATCTCTACAGCTTCGGCTGACGTAATCCCTCACAACTCGCTTTCCAGGGTGTTCGCATAATGAATCCACAAGAACTTAAGTCCATCCTTTCTTCCGGTCTGCTGTCTTTCCCGGTAACCGACTTCGATGCTGCCGGTGATTTCAACAAGGCCAGCTACGTGCGCCGCCTCGAGTGGCTGGCCCCTTACGGTGCCTCCGCTCTGTTCGCTGCCGGTGGCACTGGCGAGTTCTTCTCCCTGGCGCCGGACGAATACAGCGCCGTGATCAAGACTGCCGTAGATACCTGCGAGAAGTCCGTACCTATCCTGGCCGGCGTTGGCGGCCCGACCCGCGTTGCCATCCAGATGGCGCAGGAAGCCGAGCGCCTGGGCGCCAAAGGCCTGCTGCTGCTGCCGCACTACCTGACCGAAGCCTCGCAGGACGGCGTTGCCGCTCACGTCGAGCAGGTGTGCAAGTCGGTGAACATCGGCGTGGTGGTCTACAACCGTAACGTCTGCCGTCTGAACGCCAACCTGCTGGAGCAAGTGGCCGAGCGTTGCCCGAACCTGATCGGCTACAAGGACGGCCTGGGTGACATCGAGCTGATGGTGTCGATCCGTCGTCGCCTGGGCGAGCGCCTGACCTACCTCGGCGGCCTGCCGACCGCTGAAGTCTACGCCGCTGCCTACAAGGCGCTGGGCGTACCGGTTTACTCCTCGGCAGTGTTCAACTTCATCCCGAAAACCGCCATGGACTTCTACCGCGCCATCGCAGCCGAAGATCACGCCACCGTTGGCAAGCTGATCGACGATTTCTTCCTGCCGTACCTGGACATCCGTAACCGCAAGGCCGGCTATGCCGTGAGCATCGTCAAGGCCGGCGCCAAGATCGTTGGCTACGATGCTGGTCCGGTACGCGCGCCGCTGACCGACCTGCTGCCGGACGAGTACGAAGCGCTGGCCAAGCTGATCGAAGCGCAAGGCGCGCAGTAATGCCGCAGGTGGCCGCTCGCTCGGCGAGCGGCCACCCGTTTGCGCTCCGCAGGCCGGGCGCGATGGCATTGAGCAATTGTCAAACCCTCATAAGAACAACAGGGGCACGCTAAATGACTTCACAGATTCCTGCCGCTGTCGGCACTCCGCTGATTACCGAGCTGCAAGTCGTACCGGTCGCCGGTCAGGACAGCATGCTGCTCAATCTGAGCGGTGCCCACGGCCCTTACTTCACCCGTAACATCCTCATTCTCAAGGACAGCGCCGGCCATGTCGGTGTCGGCGAAGTCCCCGGCGGCGAGGGCATCCGCAAGACCCTCGAAGACGCCCGCTCGATTCTCGTCGGCCAGCCGGTCGGCAACTACAACGCACTGCTGAACCAGGTGCGTCGCGCTTTCGCCGATCGTGATTCCGGCGGCCGCGGTCTGCAGACCTTCGACCTGCGTATCACCATCCATGCCGTCACCGCACTGGAGTCGGCGCTGCTCGACCTGCTCGGCCAGCACCTCGGCGTGCCGGTCGCCGCACTGCTTGGTGAAGGCCAGCAGCGCGATGCGGTGGAAATGCTCGGCTACCTGTTCTTCATCGCCGACAAGGACAAGACCGACCTCGGTTACCGCGATGAGCGCGATGCCGATGACGCCTGGGAGCGCGTGCGCAACCAGACTGCGCTGACCCCTGAAGCCATCGTGCGCCAGGCCGAGGCTGCGCATGCGCGCTACGGCTTCAACGACTTCAAGCTCAAGGGCGGCGTGCTGCATGGCGAGGCTGAAGTCGAGGCGATTCGCGCTTTGGCCGCGCGCTTCCCCGACGCCCGTGTGACCCTCGACCCCAATGGCGGCTGGTCGCTGGATCAGGCCATCGCCCTGTGCCGCGACCTGCATGGCGTACTGGCCTATGCCGAAGACCCGTGCGGTGCCGAGAACGGCTACAGCGGCCGCGAGGTCATGGCCGAGTTCCGCCGCGCCACCGGCCTGCCGACCGCGACCAATATGATCGCCACCGACTGGCGCCAGATGGGCCACACCATCTCCCTGCAATCGGTGGACATCCCGCTGGCCGACCCGCACTTCTGGACGATGGCCGGTTCCGTGCGCGTGGCGCAGATGTGCAACGACTGGGGCCTGACCTGGGGCTCGCACTCCAACAACCACTTCGACATTTCCCTGGCCATGTTCACCCACGTCGCCGCCGCCGCGCCGGGTCGCGTCACCGCCATCGACACCCACTGGATCTGGCAGGACGGCCAGTACCTGACGCGCAACCCGCTGCGCATCGAGGGTGGCCTGGTACAGGTGCCGAAGACGCCAGGCCTCGGTGTCGAGCTGGACTGGGACGCGCTGGCCAAGGCGCACGAGCTGTACCAGACCAAGGGCCTGGGGGCGCGTGACGACGCGGTGGCCATGCAGTACCTGATTCCGGGTTGGACCTTCAATAACAAGAAGCCCTGCATGGTGCGTTGAGCCTGGTGCGGTCCCGTGATCCTGTAGGGTGGGCCGGGCGGCGTTCCGCTTCAGCCCACCGTGACTACAATCGGTGGGCTAAAGCCCACCCTACGGATTGATGACCTTGGCTGACGCGGAACGCCGGCCCACCTTACAGGCTGAACTTTCCTTCTGTCTCACGAGCCTTGCCGATGCCAGATGCCAAACCGGGTCGGGTGCGCTACAGCATTCTGCTGATGCTGTTTCTCGTCACCACCATCACCTTCGCCGATCGCTCCAGCCTGTCGGTCGCCGGTTCGGCGATGCAGGCCGGCCTGGGCATCGACGCGGTGACGCTCGGCTACATCTTCTCGGCGTTCGGCTGGGCCTACGTGATCGGGCAAATTCCCGGTGGCTGGCTGTTCGACCGCTTCGGCACCAAGCCGGTGTACACCCTGGCGTTGTTCATCTGGTCGGCACTGACGCTGCTGCAGGGCTTTGTCGGCTGGTTGCCGACGACCTGGGCAGTGACCTCGATGTTCCTGCTGCGGTTGCTGGTGGGCTTTGCCAGTGCGCCGTGCTTTCCGGGCAATGCGCGCATCATTGCCTCCTGGTTTCCCACCGCCGAGCGCGCCACGGCCACGGCCATCTCCAGCTCGGCGCAATATGCCGCCACGGCGGTGTTCGCGCCGCTGATGGGTTGGGTGGTGCAGGCGATGGGCTGGCAGTCGGTGTTCATCGTGCTCGGTTGCCTGGGCCTGGCGTTGTCGTTGCTGTGGCTGAAGCAACTGCATGGCCCGCGTCAGCACCCTCGGATCGAGGCGGCTGAACTGGAGCACCTGGAGCGAGGCGGGGCGCTGATCGACCTCGAAGGCCAGCGCGGCAATGCTGGCGGCTCGCAGTGGCGGCACCTGGGGCTGTTGCTCAGACAGCGCACGATGATTGGCATCTACTTCGGTCAGTACTGCAACAACGCCATTACCTACTTCTTTCTTACCTGGTTTCCGGTCTACCTGGTGCAGGCGCGCGGCATGAGCATTCTCGGTGCCGGTTTCGCCGCCGCCTTGCCGGCCATCAGCGGTTGCGTCGGTGGCGTGCTGGGTGGATTGTTGTCCGACGGCATGCTGCGCCGTGGCCATTCGCTGACCCTGGCGCGCAAGCTGCCGATGGTGCTTGGCCTGCTGCTGTCGAGCAGCATGGTGCTGTGCATCTTCGCAGGCAGCGACGCCGCGGTGGTGGCGCTGATGGCCCTTGCCTTCTTCGGTAAGGGGCTCGGCTCGCTGGGCTGGACGCTGGTGGCCGATACCTCGCCGCGGCAGATTCTTGGCCTGTCCGGCGGGCTGTTCAATACCTTCGGCAACCTGGCGGCGATCACGACACCTATCGTCATCGGCTACCTGGTAAGCCGTACCGGATCATTCGATTGGGCGTTGGCCTATGTTGGCCTCAATGCCCTGCTGGCGGTCGTGAGCTTTGGCCTGATCGTCGGCCGTATTCACAGGGTCGAGTTGGAAGATGGTGCCTCTGGTTCCACATCCGGCTCGGTATCCTGAGCGCACACAGGAGCAAGCATCATGCAGTTGATTCCCCATCAGGATTCGCCCCGTTATATCCGCCTGCACCCGAGCGACAACGTCGGCGTGGTGGTCAATGACCAGGGCGTCGCAGCCGGCGGTCAGTTCGACGATGGCCTGAAAGCCATCGAAGGCATTCCGCAGAGCCACAAGGTGGCGTTGGTCGACATCGCCGAGGGTGGCGAGGTGGTGCGCTATGGCGAGGTCATCGGCTATGCGCTGAAACCCATCGCCGCCGGCAGCTGGGTGACCGAACAGGTGCTGCGCATGCCCGAGCCACCGGTGCTGGACAACCTGCCCAAGGCGACCATCCAGGCCACGCCGGGCGAGCCGCTGGAGGGCTACACCTTCGAGGGTTTCCGCAACCCGGACGGCAGCGTCGGCACCCGTAACATTCTCGGCGTGACCACCACCGTGCAATGCGTGGTCGGCGTGCTCGATCATGTGGTCGAGCGCGTGCGCAAGGAAATCCTGCCCAAGTACCCCAACGTCGACGACGTGGTGGCGCTGTCGCACAGCTACGGCTGCGGCGTGGCGATCAACGCGCCGGACGCCGTGGTGCCGATCCGCACCCTGTACAACATCAGCCGCAACCCCAACCTCGGCGGCCAGGCGCTGGTGATCAGCCTGGGCTGCGAAAAGCTGCAGGCCAACCAGCTGATGGATGGCGACCAGCTCACCAACGGCATGGACGAGGAAGACTGGCTGTTCCGCCTGCAGGATTCCGGCACAGGTTTCACCGGTATGGTCGAGCAGATCATGGGCATGATCGAGGAGCGCCTGAAGGTGCTCGACCAGCGTCGCCGCGAAACCGTGCCGGCGGCCGAACTGGTGGTCGGCATGCAGTGCGGCGGCAGCGACGCCTTTTCCGGCATCACCGCCAACCCGGCCCTGGGTGTGGCCGCCGACCTGCTGGTACGCGCCGGTGCCACCGTGATGTTCTCCGAGAACACCGAAGTGCGTGACGGCATCCACCTGCTCACGCCGCGCGCTGCCAGCGTCGAGGTGGCCGATGCGCTGATCCGCGAGATGGACTGGTACGACCGCTACCTGCAGCGCGGCATGGCCGACCGCAGCGCCAACACCACGCCGGGCAACAAGAAGGGCGGGTTGAACAACATCGTCGAGAAGGCCATGGGTTCGATCGCCAAGTCCGGCAACGGCACCATCGCCGGTGTGGTTTCCCCAGGCGAGCGCATTCGCGGCAAGGGCCTGTGGTTCTGCGCCACGCCGGCCAGCGACTTCATCTGCGGCACCCTGCAGCTGGCGGCGGGCATGAACCTGCACATCTTCACCACCGGTCGCGGCACGCCGTATGGCCTGTCGATGGTGCCGGTGATCAAGGTCGCGACCCGTACCCAACTGGCAGAGCGCTGGCCGGATCTGATCGACGTCGACGCCGGGCAGATCGTTTCCGGGCGCATGACGCTGGAGGAAATGGGCTGGCATATCTTCCAGCTCTATCTGGACGTGGCCAGCGGGCGCAAGCAGACCTGCGCCGAACACCTGCGCCTGCACAACGACCTGGTGCTGTTCAACCCGGCGCCGGTGACCTGATATGAGCGGCCTGTCCGAAAATCTTATTCAGGCGTTGCGCGAGGCGGTCGGCGAGGCTGGCCTGATCACTGACGCCGAGCGTATGCAAAGCTACCTGAGCGACTGGCGCGGCGCCTATCGTGGCCAGGCGGCTGCGGTACTGCGCCCGGCCTCGACCGAGGAGGTGGCGGCGGTGGTGCGTCTGTGTGCGCAGGCCGGTGTCGCCCTGGTGCCGCAAGGCGGCAACACCGGCCTGTGCGGCGGCTCGATCCCTGACGACTCCGGGGCGCAGCTCGTGCTGTCTCTGACGCGCATGAAGCGCATCCGCGAAGTGGACGTGGCCAACGAAACCATCACCGTCGAGGCCGGGGTGATCCTCCAGCAGTTGCAGGAGGCCGCCGCCGAAGTCGGCCGGCTGTTCCCGCTGTCGCTGGGCGCCGAGGGCAGTTGCACGGTCGGCGGCAACCTGGCGACCAATGCCGGCGGCACCGCCGTGCTGCGCTACGGCAACATGCGCGACCTGGCGCTGGGCCTGGAAGTGGTGCTGCCCGATGGGCGCATCTGGGACGGCCTACGCGGCCTGCGCAAGGACAACACCGGCTACGACCTCAAGCACCTGTTCATTGGCAGCGAGGGCACCCTGGGCATCATCACCGCCGCCGTGCTCAAGCTGTTCCCCGCCTTGCGCAGCCTGACCACCGCCTGGGTGGCGCTGCCCAGCCCGCACGCCGCCGTCGAGCTGATCGGGCAGATGCGCGGGCTGTGTGGCGACCGCCTGACCGGCTTTGAGCTGATGTCGCGGCAGAGCGTCGAGTTCGTCCTGCGCCATGTCGCCGGTGTCAGCGATCCCTTTGCCGAGGTGCATCCCTGGTACGTGCTGATCGAGCTGAGCGATACCCAGCCCAACGCGCCGTTGAACGAATTGCTCGAACAGGGCCTCGGCGAGGCCTTCGAGCAGGGCGTGGCGCTGGACGCCGTGGTGGCGGGTAGCGATGCGCAGGTACACGCGTTGTGGGCGTTGCGCGAGGGCATTTCGGAGGCACAGAACCACGAGGGGCCAAGCCTCAAGCACGACATCAGCGTGCCGGTCAGCCGTATTCCCGACTTCATCGCGCGAACCGATCAGGCGTTGCAGCAGGCGTTTCCCGGTGTGCGCATCGTGGCCTATGGGCACGTCGGCGACGGCAACCTGCATTACAACATCAGCAAGCCAATCGGCGCCGAGGACGTCGCGTTCAAGGCGCAGGCCGAGGCGATCATGCGGGTGATCTACGACCAGACCCTGCATGATGCCGGCAGCATCAGCGCCGAACATGGCCTTGGCCAGTCCAAGCGCCTGGCCGCGCAGCATTACAAGGCTCCACTGGAGCTGGAGTTGATGACTCGGGTCAAGCAGGCGCTGGATCCAGCCGGACTGATGAATCCGGGCAAATTGCTGTAAATCGCATGATCGAAACAGGAGGTTCCATGAGCAAACCCAAGGTGCTGCAGATCGGCCCGCTGAGCGAGCGCTTCAACCGCGAGCTGGCCGAGGAATACGAGGTCAGCGCGCTATGGCAACAGGCCGAGCCGCTGGCATTCCTGCGTGAGCACGGCGAGCAGTTCATCTACATGGTGTCCTCGGCGCGTTTCGGCTGTACGGCCGAGCAGCTGGCGCTGCTGCCGAATCTGCGTGCCATCTGCAGTTTCGGTGTCGGCTACGACCCCTATCCGCTGGATCTGCTGCGCGATCGTGGCATCGTCCTCAGCACCACGCCGGACGTGCTCAACGACTGCGTGGCGGACCTGGCCATGGGCCTGATGATCGACAGCGCTCGGCGTCTGTCCGAGGGCGATCGCTTCGTGCGCAGCGGCGCCTGGAGCAGCACCACCGGGTTCCCGCTGGCGCGTCGGGTCAGCGGCAAGCGCCTGGGGATCGTCGGTCTCGGCCGCATCGGCGAGGCAGTGGCGCTACGCGCCTCGGGTTTCTCCATGCCGGTGCGTTACCACAATCGCCGTGCGGTCGAGGGCAGCCCTTACCAGCATGAACCGGATCTGCTGGCGCTGGCGCGCTGGGCGGACTTCCTCGTGCTGACCTGCCCGGGCGGCAAGGCCACTCATCATCTGATCAACGCCGAGGTGCTCGAAGCGCTCGGCCCGGATGGCTTTCTGGTCAACGTTGCGCGCGGCTCGGTGGTCGATGAGGCGGCGCTGATCACGGCGTTGCAGCAGAAGGTGATTGGCGGCGCCGGGCTGGACGTTTTCGAGCGCGAACCCCAGGTACCGGCCGAACTGCGCGAACTGGACAACGTGGTACTGTTGCCGCACGTCGGCAGCGGCAGCATCGAGACCCGCCAGCAGATGGCTGATCTGGTGCTGGATAACCTGCGAGCCTTCATCGCCACCGGCAGCCTCTTGACTCCCCTGTAGGGCGGGTGAAACCCGCCAACCAGGGCGGCGGGTTTCACCCGCCCTACGGCCATGCGTGCGCTCAGGCGCACGCCACTGAATACGCCTGGCGGCACTCGCCGCCGGGCTTATCGTTACGGCGCCATAAGTGCCGTGATCGTTTCCTACCTCACCTGCAGCATCCCCGGCGCACCACAAGTGCGCCGTTTTTTCCACTTCTGCGCTGATCTCGCTGTCTCAAGCCCTGTAAACTGTGGCGTTTTCCGCAGGCAAGGGGCTACCCACCGTGCAGTCGGTCATTTCCATCCAGCAACTGAACAAGATCTATGCGTCCGGGCATCCTGCCCTGCAAGGCATCGACCTGGATATTCGCCAGGGCGAAATCTTCGCCTTGCTCGGGCCCAATGGAGCAGGCAAGACCACCCTGATCAGCATCATCTGCGGCATCGTCAATCCGGGCGAGGGCAGGGTGCTGGTCGGCGGCAAGGACATTGTCCGCGACTACCGCGCTGCCCGCTCGCAGATTGGCTTGGTGCCGCAGGAGCTGGTCAGCGACGTGTTCGAAACCGTCTGGGCGACGGTCAAGTTCAGCCGTGGCCTGTTCGGCAAGAAGCCCGATCCGGCCTACCTCGAGCAACTGCTCAAGGACCTGTCGCTGTGGGACAAACGCAACGCCAAGATCATGGAGCTGTCCGGCGGCATGAAGCGCCGGGTGATGATCGCCAAGGCGCTGTCGCACGAGCCGCAGATTCTTTTCCTCGACGAACCCACAGCCGGTGTCGACGTGGAGTTGCGGCGCGACATGTGGAACATGGTCCGGCGCCTGCGTGAGCGTGGAGTGACCATCATCCTCACCACCCACTACATCGAAGAGGCCGAGGAAATGGCCGATCGCATCGGGGTGATCAGCAAGGGCCGCATCATCCTGGTGGAAGACAAGCAGGTGCTGATGCATAAGCTGGGCAAGAAGCAGCTGACCCTGCACCTGCAGCAGCCGTTGTCCTGCGTGCCGAGCGAGCTGGCGCGCTATGGCCTGGAGCTGGCCGATCAGGGCCATGCCCTGGTGTTCACCTTCGATGCCCAGCACGAGAACACCGGCATCGCCGAACTGCTGCGTGACCTTGCCCAGCACGGCATCGACTTCAAGGATCTGCAGTCGAGTCAGAGTTCTCTGGAGGAGATTTTCGTGTCACTGCTGGAGGAGTCGCGCGCATGAACCTGTATGCCATCAAGGTCATCTACCTGTTCGAGCTGGCGCGCACCTGGCGCACCCTGTTGCAGAGCATTGCCACGCCGGTGATCAGCACCTCGCTGTACTTCGTGGTGTTCGGTTCGGCCATCGGTTCGAGCATGACCCAGGTGCAGGGCGTGAGCTACGGCGCTTTCATCATCCCGGGCCTGATCATGCTGGCGCTGTTGACCGAGAGCATCTCCAACGCCTCGTTCGGTATCTACATGCCCAAGTACTCGGGGAGCATCTACGAGATTCTTTCGGCGCCGGTTTCCTATCTGGAGATTCTCATCGGCTACGTGGGGGCAGCGGCGACCAAGTCGATGATCCTAGGTCTGATCATCCTGCTCACCGCAAGGCTGTTCGTCGATTTCGAAATTCAGCATCCGATCTGGATGGTGGCCTTCCTGGTGCTGACCGCGCTGACCTTCAGCCTGTTCGGCTTCATCATCGGCGTCTGGGCCGATGGCTGGGAGAAACTGCAGATCGTCCCGGCGTTGATCGTCACGCCGCTGACCTTCCTCGGCGGCGCGTTCTACTCTATCAGCATGCTGCCGCCAGCCTGGCAGACGGTGACGCTGTTCAACCCGGTGGTGTACCTGATCAGCGCCTTCCGCTGGAGCTTCTACGGCGTGTCCGACGTCAACGTCGGCGTCAGCCTGGCCATGGTGCTGGGCTTTCTGGTGCTGTGCATCGTGCTGGTGGGTTGGATCTTCAAGACCGGCTACCGGCTCAAGAGCTGATGCCGGACGTGGGAGCGGCATTCGCGGCTGAAGCCGCTCCTACATAGGTCGCGTAGACCTCGGTTTGTAGGAGCGGCTTCAGCCGCGAAACGAGGGATCATGCCCCTTTGCTAATTCTCAGCCTGTAGGGCGGGTGAAACCCGCCATAACTAGGCGGCGGGTTGCACCCGCCCTACGGAAAGCGCCTCAGCTGCGACTAACGTCGAGCCGTCGCGGCTGAAGCCCCTCCCACAGAAGCCGCACCATGCGCGGCTATTTCACTTCACCCGCAATTCACAATCGAAGGTTTCCGCTGGCGGTACGTTGGGCTCCCACGGCTGCTGGTAAGTCAGCAGCAGGCGGCCTTCACCGGCTTCGCGCGCAGTGAAACGCCAGGTGGAGATGCCGCCAGCGCCCACCAGCCCGGCGTCTTCCGGATTGCTGTAGACCTCCGGGCCGAGGCTTTGCAAAACCTTCTCTGCGCCATCGCGGATTTCCCAGCGAAAGCCGGTGGTGGGGTTGCTGGGCAGGCTGAGAATCAGTTGCTGACCCTGTTCGAGCGTCAGCGGGCACTGCCGATCCTTCTTCAGCTCCAGTGTGCCGGATTGATGCGCGCAGGCGGTTAGCAGGGCCAGGGCGGGCAGGGTAAGCAGGCGCAAGGTGGCGTGCATGACGAACTCCAGTCGACGAAACCTGGCCCCAGCATAGCCGCATTGGCTTGTCGGTGGCGACCGTACAGGTGGGCAGCTGGGTGTAGGAGCGAGCTCTGCTCGCGAAGCTTTTCAGGCTCGCCGACATTCGCGGACAGAGCTCGCTCCTACATTGGCCCTCTTTAGTCGAACAGCACTTTCGCCACGTCGCCATAGCGTTTGGCGAAGTGCACGGTCAGGCCTTCCTTGAGATAGTCCGGCAATTCCTCGTAACTGCCGCGGTTGGCCTCCGGCAGGATGAGCTCGAAGATCTTCTGCCGGCGCGCCGCGATCACCTTCTCGCGCACGCCGCCGATGGGCAGCACCTGGCCGGTGAGGGTCAGCTCGCCGGTCATGGCCACGCCCTTTTTCGGCGCCTGGTTGCGCGCGAGCGAAAGCAGGGCGCTGGCCATGGTGATGCCGGCGCTGGGACCGTCCTTGGGCGTGGCGCCTTCCGGCACGTGCAGGTGGACGAAGGCTTGGTCGAAGAAAGTCGGGTCACCGCCGAATTGCTTGAGGTGCGAGCTGACGTAGCTGTAGGCGATCTCCGCCGACTCCTTCATCACCTCGCCGAGTTGGCCGGTGAGCTTGAAGCCGCGGTTGAGCGTATGGATGCGCGTCGCCTCGATCGGCAGGGTAGCGCCGCCCATGCTGGTCCAGGCCAGGCCGGTGATAACGCCTGTACCGGCCAGCACTCGCTCGTTGCGGAACACCGGCATGCCGAGCGCTTCTTCCAGGTCCTTGGCGCCGATGCGGATCTTCGCCTCGGGACTTTCCAGCAATTTGACCACCGACTTGCGCACCAGCTTGCCCAACTGTTTCTCCAACTGGCGCACGCCGGCCTCGCGGGCATAGCCTTCGATCACCGTGCGCAGCGCCGCATCGCTGATCGACAGGCGCGCCTTCGGCACGCCGGCCTTCTCCAACTGCTTGGGCCACAGGTGGCGCTTGGCGATGGCCAGTTTTTCCTCGGTGATGTAGCCGGACAGGCGGATCACCTCCATGCGGTCGAGCAGCGGCCCAGGGATGGAGTCGAGGGTGTTGGCGGTGCAGACGAACAGCACCTTGGACAGGTCCAGGCGCAAATCCAGATAGTGGTCGAGGAATTCGACGTTCTGCTCCGGATCGAGGGTCTCCAGCAGCGCCGAGGCCGGGTCGCCCTGGTAGCTGGTGCCCATCTTGTCGATCTCGTCGAGCATGATCACCGGGTTTATCACCTCGGCTTCCTTCAGCGCCTGCACCAGTTTGCCGGGCATGGCGCCGATGTAAGTGCGGCGATGGCCCTTGATCTCCGCCTCGTCACGCATGCCGCCCACCGAGAAGCGGTAGAACGGCCGGCCGAGTGACTCGGCGATGGACTTGCCGATGCTGGTCTTGCCCACGCCGGGTGGGCCGACCAAAAGCACGATGGAGCCGGCGATCTCGCCTTTGAAGGCGCCGACAGCCAGGAATTCGGTAATGCGCTGCTTGATGTCGTCCATGCCGGCGTGATGCTTGTCCAGCACCTTGCGCGCGCGGCCCAGGTCGAGCTTGTCCTGACCGTGAATGCCCCAGGGCAGGGCGGTTGCCCAGTCCAGGTAGTTGCGCGTGACGGCGTACTCGGGCGAACCGGTTTCCAGAATCGACAGCTTGTTCAGTTCTTCGTCGATGCGCTTCTGCGCCGGCGCCGGCAGGGTCTTGCCTTCGAGGCGGGCGAGAAATTCCTCGCGGTCGGCGCTCTTGTCGTCCTTGCTGATGCCCAGCTCCTGCTGGATCAGCTTGAGCTGCTCCTTGAGGAAGAACTCGCGCTGACGCTCGCCGATCTGCTTGTTGACCTCGGCCGACAACTCTTTCTGCAGGCGGCCGACCTCGACCTCCTTGCGCAGCAGCGGTAACACCTTCTCCATGCGCTTGAGCATGGGCACGGTATCCAGCACTTCCTGCAGGTCATGGCCGGAGGCGGTGGTCAGGGCGGCGGCGAAGTCGGTCAGCGGCGACGGCTCATTGGGGCTGAAGCGATTGAGGTAATTCTTCAGCTCTTCGCTGTACAGCGGGTTGAGCGGCAGCAGCTCCTTGATCGCGTTGATCAGGGCCATGCCGTAGGCCTTGACCTCGTCGCGCGGGTCGTTGGACGGCTGTGGGTATTCGACCTCGGCTAGATACGGGCCGCGGCGGCTGAGCCAGCTACGGATGCGTACGCGGGTCAGGCCCTGGGCGACGAACTGCAGCTTGCCGCCTTCCTCGCTGACATGGTGCACGCGCACCAGGGTGCCGTGTTCGGGCAGGCTGTCGACGTCGAACTCACCGTTCTCGTCCGGCGGATTATCGACGTAGAACACCGCCAGGCATTTGTGCTCGGTATTGTCCACGCGCTTGAGCGTGCGCCCCCATGGGTGCTCGTTGACGATCACCGGCAACACCTGCGCGGGGAAGAACGGGCGATTGTTGATGGGGATGACGTAGAGCTTGTCCGGCAGCCTTTGTGCGGGCAGCACCAGGCCGGTGGCCGATTGTGCGTGTTCGTCGACAGCTTCGGAGTGGATGTCCTGATCGTTCATGGAGCACCTTTGCTTGCACGTTGAATGCTACATGGGGCGACCTCAGGATTTTTTCAACGTTTCAGCTGTGGTCAGGCAATTACTGATCCATGTGGGACGTATTGCCTAGTTTTGGTTGCTACAGGTGCAACCATTTCGCTGATAGGTGGTTGCGGCGTTTTCGTTGGGAAAGGAGTAAAGTGCAACCCTCGTTTCGTGCCGCCAGTTTTTAGCGATGCTGCAAGCCCGTGTGATTCGCCTGGATGAGCAGGCCCATGAACATGCCCACGATCATCATCAGTTGGTGATGTCTCTGGTGGGCCGCGCCGAATTCGAGGTCGGCGGCCGCGGTGGGGAAGTCTGCCGGATGCGCGCCTGCCTGGTGCCGGGAGATGCCGCCCACCAGTTCGCCGGCATGGGCGACAACCGCATGCTGATTCTCGATCTGGACGAGCAGGACACGCCCAGCGAAGACCTCGAGCTGCTTCATCGTCTGTTCGAGACGCCGCGCTATCCCGCCCTCGATGTGGATTTTCAGCACCTGCTGACCTATGCCGGCGCCGAGCTGGAGCGTTATGGCAGTGATTCGATCCTCGCGCGCTCCCTTGGTGGCGTCCTGCTCCGTGCCCTGCACCTGCGTCTGTTCGGCGAGCAGCGCCGGCAGCCGCAAGGCGCGCTGGATCTGCAGCGGCTGGACGATTACATCGACGAGCATCTCGCGCGGCGCATCAGTGTTGCTGAGCTGGCGCACGAGATGTGCTTGAGTCCCAGCCACTTCCACGCCCAGTTCAAGGACTGCGTCGGCCTCACGCCACACCAGTACCTGCTCAAGACCCGCCTCGACCGCGCGGCGCGCATGTTGCGCGAGAGTAGCCTGCCGCTGGTGCGAATCGCCGAGGAATGTGGCTTTTCCAGCCAGAGCGCCCTGACTACGGCCATGCGCCGCTATATGGGCCTGACCCCGAAGCGCCTGCGCAGCGCCTGAGCGGAAGTGTTTTTGTGGGAGCGAGCTCTGCTCGCGAAGCGTCCATTGCTGGCGGTGTTCGCGAGCAGAGCTCGCTCCTACAGGTTCGTCTGCCGGTCGTCGGCGCGTAGCCCGGATGCAATCAGGGAGCAAGTCCGTAGGTTGGGTTAGCCGCCTGTCACCTTGTTGATCACGCCACCGCTTCTGCAGCGGCGTAACCCACCATTGGCGCAATGTGATCCATCGCCTGGTGGGTTACGCGACACACCACCGCAGCGCTTGCTTGTCGATCCGCTTCCCGCGTCGCTAACCCACCCCACGAGAAGTCGTGCGACCGGCATTTGATTTTTTCGCGACGCTAGGCGTAATTCTGCGGGCTCAGCTTGCGCTCGATCAGCTCGATCAGAATGTGCAGGGTCTTGATGTGCAGCTCCTGCACACGGTCGGCGAAATCGCCGCCGGGGGCGCAGATGCACACGTCGGCCAGGCTTTCCAGCAGCGAGCCGGGCTTGCCGGTCAGGGCGATCACCTTCACTCCCAGGGTCTTGGCGGCTTCGGCGGCCTTGACGACGTTGGGGCTTTTGCCGCTGGTGCTGATGGCGATCAGCACGTCACCTTCGCGGCCGTGCGACTCGATATAGCGCGAGAAGATGAAGTCGTAACCGAAGTCGTTGGCCACGCAGCTGATGTGGCTGGGGTCGCTGATCGATACGGCGGCGATGCCGGGGCGGTTCTTGCGGTAGCGCCCGGTCAGCTCCTCGGCGAAGTGCATGGCGTCGCACATCGAGCCGCCGTTGCCGCAGGAGAAGGCCTTGCCCTTGTTCTCGAAGCTCTCGACCAGCAGTTCGGCGGCCTTCTGGATATTGCCCAGGGTCTGTTCGTTGGCGAGGAAGACCTCCAGCGCGCGCTGGGCCTCCAGCAGGCTGTTGCGGATATGTTCGATCATCGCGTCAGAACCTCAGGGGAGTTCAGGGCTGGAATAGAAGGCCGTCAGTACTTTCACCAGGTGATCGACGTCATGGCTGCCGGCCAGTTCGCGGATCGAGTGCATGGCGAAGGTTGGCAGGCCGATGTCGACCGTGCGCACGCCGAGCTGGCTGGCAGTGATCGGGCCGATGGTGGAGCCGCAGCCCATGTCGCTGCGCACCACGAAGCTTTGCACCGGTACTTCGTTCTCCAGGCACAGGTGGCGGAAGAAACCGGCGGTCTCGCTGTTGGTGGCGTAGCGCTGATTGCTGTTGATCTTGATCACCGGGCCGGCGTTGAGCTTGGGGCCGTGGTTGCCGTCGTGCTTGTCGGCATAGTTGGGGTGCACACCGTGGGCGTTGTCGGCCGATACCAGCAGCGAGCGCTGGATGGTGCGGACGAAATCATCGCCGCCCGGCAGCACGCGGCGTAGCACCTGCTCGAGGAAGGGGCCATCGGCGCCACAGGCGGAGCAGGAACCGACTTCCTCGTGGTCGGTGCAGACCAGCACGCAGGTTTCCTCGTCGTCCGAGTCGATCAGCGCCTGCAGGCCGGCGTAGCAGGACAGCAGGTTGTCGAGGCGCGCGCTGGCGATGAAGTCCTGATTGAGGCCGACGATGGCGGCGCTCTGGGTGTCGTAGAAGCTCAGCTCGTAATCGAGCACCGCGTCCGGGTTGAAATCGTGCTCCATGGCCAACTGCTCGGCGAGCAGGGCGCGGAAGTCGGCAGTTTCGCTGCTGGCGAGCTGGGCCAGGATCGGCGGCAGCTCGGTCTGCGGGTTGATCGCCCAACCCTGATTGGCCTCACGATTGAGGTGGATGGCCAGGCTGGGGATCACGGCGATGGGTTGGTAGAAGTCGATCAGCTGGCTCTCGACCTTGCCGTCGCGGCGGTAGGTCACGCGGCCGGCCAGCGACAGGTCACGGTCGAACCAGGGCGCGAGCAGGGCGCCGCCATAGACTTCCACGCCGAGCTGGAAATAGCCCTGGCGCTGCAGTTCGGGGCTGGGTTTGACGCGCAGGCACGGGCTGTCGGTATGCGCGCCGACCAGGCGAATGCCACCGTCGACGGTGGGGCGCTTGCCCAGCTTGAAGGCGATGATCGAGGAGTCGTTGCGGGTCACGTAATAACGACCACCGGCTTCGGTGTGCCAGGGCGCGCGTTCGTCGAGGTGACGAAAACCGGCGGCTTCCAGGCGCATGGCCAGGCTGGTGGTGGCATGGAAAGGGGTCGGCGAGGCGTTGAGAAAATCGAGCAGGCCTTGAATCAGTTCTTCGCGCATAGGGACTCCGGGCAACGATGGCGCGAGTTTAACCAATTTGTATCGCGCTGTGCCGGCTACGCACTCGTTTGGGGCGATAGTTGGCGTCTATCTGCTGGGCCGGATGTGCTGGGCGCACACTGCCATGTGTCTTTCTGCCAATGCGCAACCGGCAGGCCGTCAAAACGGTGCCGGGCACTCGAAGCGCATGCGCTCGCCGGTTTGTGGGTGGGTCAGGGCGAGCATGCTGGCGTGCAGGCACAGGCGTTCGTGGGCTGCCAGGGCCTGTTCATGGGCGTAGAGGCGGTCGCCCAGCAACGGATGGCCGATGGACAGCATATGCACGCGCAACTGGTGCGAGCGACCAGTGATGGGCGTGAGTTCGACCCGGCACCAGTCGCCGCAGCGCTCGACGATGCGCCAGTGAGTCAGGGCATGCTTGCCCAGTTCGTGATCGACCACGTGGCGCGGCTTGGTCGGCGGATCGTAGCGCAGCGGCAGATCGATGCTGCCGCTGTCGGCCTGCGGCTGGCCCCAGCACAGCGCGGTATAGGCCTTCTCGGTTTCGCGGTCGTGAAACTGCCGGGACAGCTCGCGGTGGCTTTCGGCGTCGCGAGCCAGGACGATGATGCCGGAGGTCTCCCAGTCCAGCCGATGCACGATGCGCGCCTCGGGGTAGCCGTTTTCCTGCAGACGGGTGACCAGGCAATCCTTGTTGTCATCGGCCCGGCCGGGCACCGACAGCAGCAGGGTGGGCTTGTTGATCACCAGCAGAGCAGCGTCCTGGTGGAGAATTTCGATCTGGCTTAGCGGCATGATGTGTGGGGCTGGCGTAGGAGCGGATTTATCCGCGATGCTTTTGGCCTGTAGAAGCTTCGCGGATAAATCCGCTCCTACAGGTGCGCGTTGCTACAAACGAACACGGCGGCCGAAGCCGCCGTGCGCGTGGCCAGGATCGATCAGCGATCCGGCAGGGTGATGTTCAGCTCCAGGATCGAGCAACTGCCCTGGTTTTCCAGTGCGACTTGAACCTGGTCCGAGTCGATGGCCACGTACTTGCGGATCACTTCCACCAGTTCCTGCTGCAAGGCAGGCAGGTAGTCCGGCTGGCTGCGCTGACCACGTTCGTGGGCCACGATGATCTGCAGGCGTTCCTTGGCGATGGATGCGGTGGTTTCCTTCTTGCGCGAGCGCAAGAAGTCGAAAATATTCATTCGCGACCTCCGAATAGACGTTGCAGGAAGCCCTGCTTCTTCACATCAAGGAAGCGATGCGCCACTTCCTTGCCGAGCAGGCGATCGACTGCATCGCTGTAGGCCTGGCCAGCGTCGCTCTGGTCATCGAGGATGACCGGAATGCCCTGGTTGGAAGCCTTGAGCACGGCCTGGGATTCGGGAATCACGCCAAGCAGGCGGATGGCGAGGATTTCCTCGACGTCTTCGACGCCGAGCATTTCGCCCTTGGTGACGCGCTCGGGGTTGTAACGGGTCAGCAGCAGGTGTTCCTTGATCGGCTCCTCGCCTTTCTCGGCGCGGCGCGATTTGCTCGCCAGCAGGCCGAGCATGCGGTCGGAGTCACGTACCGAAGACACTTCCGGGTTGGTCACGACGATGGCCTCGTCGGCGAAGTACATCGCCAGGTGAGCGCCTTTCTCGATACCGGCCGGCGAGTCGCAGACCACGTATTCGAAATTCTGCGACAGCTCAGTGATGACCTTCTCGACACCTTCGGGGGTCAGCGCGTCCTTGTCACGGGTCTGGCTGGCGGCCAGCACGTAGAGGTTCTCGAGGCGCTTGTCCTTGATCAGGGCCTGGGTCAGGGTGGCTTCGCCGTTGACGACGTTGACGAAGTCGTACACCACGCGGCGTTCGCAGCCCATGATCAGGTCGAGGTTACGCAGGCCGACGTCGAAGTCGACGATGACGGTCTTGTGCCCGCGCAGGGCGAGGCCGGTACCGATGGCAGCGCTGGTGGTGGTTTTACCGACGCCACCCTTGCCGGAAGTGACTACGAGGATCTTGGCCAAGGTGATTCACCCCAAAAAATGAAGATAACGCGGGAATCTGAGGCCAATCGAGGCTTCCAGATGCCCTTTTGACGGAGCCTCAAAAACTGGCTGCGTTGCCAGCGTTTTTAGAGGCTCCTTTATGTCCGTAAAAGTGGCCGCAGTATCCGTTAAAGGCGGGTGATGTTCAACACGTCACCCGACAGGCTGACCTGTACCGCATCGCCCCAAAGCGGGTCGCGGCGCAGGTCTTCGGCGACCTTGTAATGGCCGGCGATGGACAACATTTCGGCGCCCATTTGCTGGCAGAAAATCCGTGCCTTGGTGTTGCCCTTGATGCCAGCCAGGGCGCGACCACGCATGGGCGCGTAAACATGGATGTTGCCATCGGCGAGAAGTTCCGCCCCGGCACTGACTGGCGCCAGCACGATCAGGTCGCCGCCCTGGGCATAGATCTGCTGGCCGCCGCGTACCGGCGTGGTGATGATGCGGCTGGGTTTGTGCTCGGGTTCGGCCGGTTTTTCCTCGACCTTCTTCGGCGCCGGGTCGAGCGGCCGCTCGCGTGCGCCGGACGGCGGCAGCACCGGCAGATCCATGGTTTCGGCGGCGGCGACGTCGCTTTCGCGCGAGGCGCGGATGGCCAGGGTGCGCAGGCCATGGCGGCGGCAGACGGCCATCAGCTCGGCCAGGTCCAGTTCACCTTCGCCTTCCGGCAGTTTGTCCAGGGCCAGTACCAGCGGCGTATTGCTGAAGAAGGCCGGGGCCTGGGCGACCTTTTCCGTCAGTTGCGCGTCGAGGCGCTCGAGGTCGTTGTGCGCCAGTTCCATCACGGTGATGGCGAGCATGCTGCCCTTGAGCTGGAATACGGGGTCTTGGGCGAGGAGGTCGGCTTGGCTCATGGTGATGCGATGGGCCTTCTGGCGAGTCGAAAGATGCCCGGACTTATAACGACATAGCCCGCATGCCGCAAGCGACGAACGACGGCGGGGCAGACGCCCCGGTTCGTCGATCCACTGCCGTGAGCCGCGCTGTCGGCAGCGATGCCACCGAGTCGGCTGGAAAACTGCGTTAGAATGCGCGGCTTTGTATGTGATCGGAAACGCCTCATGGATCGCCCCCGCTTTCGCGCCTATTTCCTTCATCCGCGCTTCTGGCCGCTGTGGCTGGGGTTCGGGCTGCTGTGGCTGGTGGTGCAGCTGCCGTATGGCTTGCAGCTGAAGCTGGGGCGGGCGCTGGGCTGGCTGATGTATCGCACGGCGACCTCGCGCCGGCAGATAGCGGCGCGCAACCTGGAGCTGTGCTTCCCCGGCAAGAGCGCTGCCGAGCGCGAACGTCTGCTCAAGGAGAATTTCGCCTCCACCGGTATCGCCTTCTTCGAGATGGCCATGAGCTGGTGGTGGCCCAAGGCGCGCCTGGCAAAGCTGGCCCATGTCGAGGGCCTCGAGCATCTGCAGCAGGCGCAGGCCGAAGGGCAGGGCGTCATCCTCATGGCGGTGCACTTCACCACCCTGGAGATCGGCGCCGCGCTGCTCGGTCAGTTGCACACCATCGACGGCATGTACCGCGAGCATGACAACCCGCTGTTCGACTACGTCCAACGGCGTGGCCGCGAGCGCCACAACCTCGATGCCACCGCCATCGAGCGTGAGGACATTCGCGCCATGCTCAAGGTGCTGCGTGCCGGTCGCGCCATCTGGTACGCGCCGGATCAGGATTACGGCCGCAAGCAGAGCATCTTCGTGCCCTTGTTCGGCATCCAGGCGGCGACGGTCACCGCCACCACCAAGTTCGCTCGCCTGGGCAAGGCGCGCGTGGTGCCCTTCACCCAGCAGCGCCTGGCTGACGGCAGCGGTTATCGTCTGGTGATCCACCCGCCGCTCGAAGGCTTCCCCGGCGAGAGCGAAGAGGCCGATTGCCTGCGTATCAATCAGTGGATCGAACAGGTGGTCAGCGCCTGTCCCGAGCAGTATCTGTGGGCGCATCGGCGCTTCAAGACGCGCCCCGAGGGCGAGGCGAAGCTGTACGGAAAGCGTAAGTAACGCACCTATACTCAATAGAAAAATCAGGATTGGCCGATGACCGCAGCTGCCCAGCCCCATGAGCCCGTCACCGGGCTGATTCTCTCCGGTGGTGGGGCGCGGGCGGCTTATCAGGTCGGAGTCCTGGCCGCCATCGCCGATCTGCTGCCGGATGCCTCGCACAACCCCTTTCCTGTGATAGTTGGCACCTCCGCCGGCGCGATCAATGCCGTAGGCTTGGCCTGTGGCGCGCTGCAGTTCGGCGAAGCGGTGCGGCGCCTGACATCGGTCTGGCAGGGCTTTCACACCCATATGGTGTATCGCAGCGACTGGCCTGGCGTGCTGCGTCAGGCGACGCGCTTCGTCGGCCACAGCCTGCTGGGTATCGGTCGCGACGTTCCAGTGGCGCTGCTCGACAGCTCGCCGTTGCGCGACTTACTCGAGCGCGAGCTGGATTTCTCCGGTATCGCCGCTGCCGTGCGCCATCGTCAGTTGCGTGCAGTCGCGGTGACGGCCTTCGGTTATGAAAGCGGCCAGGCAATGACCTTCTATCAGGGCCGCGCCACCATCGACCCCTGGTTTCGCCATCGCCGCGTGGGCGTGCCGACACGTTTGCAACTTCACCATCTGCTCGCCAGCGCGTCGATTCCGCTGATCTTCCCGCCAGTGAAGATCAACCGTGAATACTTCGGTGACGGCGCGGTGCGTCAGGCGGCGCCGATCAGCCCTGCGCTGCATCTGGGCGCCAGCCGCGTGTTGGTGATCGGCGTCAGCGGCAATGCCCAGCTCGAAGCCAATGCCGCGCTGCCGCGTGTAGCGAGCACGCGGCCGCCGAGCCTGGCGCAGATCGGCGGACACATGCTCAACAGTACCTTCATCGACAATCTGGAGACGGATATCGAACTGCTCGAACGTCTCAACCAGATGAGCGCGCTGGTGCCGCCGGATCGACGTCCGCGTGGCCTGGGGCTCAATCCGGTGGAGGTACTGGTGATCGCGCCGAGCCAGCCGCTGGATCAGATCGCCGCCCGCCACCAGCGTGAGCTGCCCAGGGCGCTGCGTCTGTTTCTGCGTGGCCCAGGGGCGACCAAGGCGGGCGGGGCCGGCGTGCTCAGCTACCTGCTGTTCGAACCCGGATACTGCAGTGAGCTGATCGAACTGGGGTACCAGGACGCTATGACGCGCAAGGCCGACCTCTGCCGATTTCTCGGTTTGACCGAGGCCGTCCAACTGGCCTGATGCACTCAGGCCAGCACACCATCGCGAAAATCACGCAGGGCCTGTTCGATTTCCTCGCGGCTGTTCATCACGAACGGCCCGTACTGCACGATGGGCTCGTTCAGCGGAGTGCCGGCGATCAGCAGCACTCGCGCACCATGGCTACTGGCCAGACGCAGCTCGCCTGCATCCGACAGCCGCACCAGGCGCCCGGCGCTGATCGGTTGTGCGCTGGCGCCGGGCAGTTCGAGCAGGCCTTCGTAGACGTAGAGCATGACCCGTTGCCCGTCGGCCAGGCGCGGCGCCACCTGACTGCCGGCCGGCAAGTGCAGGTCGAACAGCTGCGGCTGGGTATGCGGACGCTGCACAGCGCCTGCCTGGCGGATTCCGCCATCGTCGAACTCGCCGGCGATCACCACCACCTCGACGCCGGATGCTGTGCTGATACGTGGAATGTCCGTGGCGGGAATATCGCGATAACCCGCTTCGCCCAGCTTGTCCTTGGCCGGCAGGTTGAGCCAGAGCTGGAAGCCGCGCATGGCACCGGACTCCTGCTCTGGCATCTCGCTGTGGATGATGCCGCGCGCGGCGGTCATCCATTGCACGCCGCCGCTGCCGAGCAGGCCGACGTTGCCCAGGTGATCTTCATGGCGCATGCGTCCTTCGAGCATGTAGGTGATGGTCTCGAAGCCGCGATGCGGATGCGGCGGGAAGCCGGCGATGTAGTCGTCGGGGTTGTCGGTGGAAAACTCGTCAAGCATCAGGAAGGGATCGAAACGCTCCAGGCCAGGCCCGCCGATCACGCGGTTGAGGCGCACACCGGCGCCGTCGGAGGCGGGTTGGCCAGGCTGGATGCTGATGACGCGGCGTTGCGAAGTCATGGCGCGCTCCTTGGTAGAGAGGAATGGCGCCATGCTATTCGCATTCAATCGATGTTTGGGTGGAAAATTTCCCAATAAATTATCGATAAACCCAATGAGTCAGGGTTAGTCGGCAATTCTCAGTTTGCGCGACTCCGTATAGAAGTAGCGCAGCTTCTCGTATTCGAACGGCGAGTTGAGCTGGCCATAGTGGAAGCCGGTGTTGGCACGCGTGTCGATGGCGCGCAGGACCATGATGCCTGGATTGTCGCGGCTGGCGTCGGCCACGTCGAGGTAGTTGACCGCATTCTCCAGGCTGAAATCCGCCACCAGGCCGCCCGTGTCGCGCAGGTTCGATGGGCCGAGCAGCGGCAGCATCAGGTAAGGGCCGGCGGGCACGCCGTAGTAGCCGAGCGTCTGGCCGAAGTCTTCGCTCAACCTGGGCAGGCCCATTTTCGTCGCCGGGTCCCAGATACCGCCTACCCCGATAATGGTGTTGAACAGCAGGCGTGCGGTGGTGTTCATCGCCCGCTTGCCCTTGAGCTGCAGCACGCTGTTGGCCAGCGTGGGGATCTCGCCGAGGTTGCTGAAGAAGTTGTGCACGCCGGTCTGCAGCAGATCCGGGGTGACGTAGCGGTAGCCATCGACTACGGGCAGGAATACCCACTGATCGAAACGGTAGTTGAAGTGATAGACGCGGCGGTTCCATGACTCCAGTGGGTCATAGACCTGCAGGGCGTCGCTGGAGGCGCGCTCGAACTCCTGCTGATCCAGCCCCGGGTTGAACTGCAGATTCTGCAGCGGGTTGGTGAAACCGTCGGCGTCGACCTGACGTTCGGCCAGTGCCTGCCCGCTGGCCAGCAGCAGGGTGATGATGAGGGAGCTGTGCTTAACCACGGAAGAACTCCAGCATGGCGTCGCTGTTGACGCGATAGTTGAGGTTGCCGCAGTGCCCGCCGCGCGGGTAAAGGGTCAGGCGGTCGCCAAAGGTGCGGCGCAGAAAACCGATGTCGCCCTGACCGAGGATCAGGTCGTCGGCGTTGTGCATCACCGCGACCTTGTCGCTGCCTTTGAGATAGTCCTCCAGTGCGTACATGCTGGTTTTCTCGATCAATTGATTGAGGCTGCCACCGTCATAACGGGCACGCCACATGGGCATCAGCTGCTCGGCGATGTAGCAATCGAAGTCGCAGCGCAGGGCCATCTGGAAGAAAGGCGTGAGGCTGGTGTTTTCGGTAATGCGGTAATCGCGCGGGGTGATCAGGCCGCGGCGGTTGAGCAGGTCCGAGGTGAAGACGATATCGGCGGAGGAGAAACGGAACGAGGTGCCGATCAGCATGGCCATCTGTTCGTCCGAGAGCCGCTCGGTGGACTGCTGGAAGTCGTAGAGCATGGCCTCGTTGATATCCAGATAGCCCTTGTCGTTGAAATAGCGCGTCAGCTTGCCCAGCACCAGGTCATAGAAGTTGGTGCTGTTGTCGATCCCCTGGACTCGGGTCTGCACCAGCTTGTCCAGGTTGCTGATGGAGGTGTAGAGGTTGACCGGCGGGTTAAGCAGCAGCACGCGCTGGAAATCGAAGGCGCGGCGGGTTTCGTCGATCTGGCTGACGAAGGCGGCATGCAGCGCCCCGAGGCTGTATCCGGTCAGCAAATATTCGCTGACCTGCAGTTTCGGGTGCTGGGCGCGTACCGCCTGCATGGCGCGGTACAGATCGTCGGCATCTTCCGGGCTATAGCCGGGGGTGGCGAAGCGTGAGGCGGCAGCCATGAAGTCGTAGCTGGTCGGCGACGACAGCTGCACGACATGGAAACCAGCGCCGTAGAACAGCTTCTTCAGGTACTCATTGGTGCCGTTGGCGTAGTGCGCGCCAGTACCGGCGATGATGAAGATCAGCGGCGCCCGGCCTTTTTGCTCGGCCAGGCGGTAGCGTAGCTTGGTCACCGGCCAGAAGTTGTCCAGCAGTTCGAATTCGCGGTCCGGACGCAGGCGTACCGAGTAGTCGCGCTGACTGATGTCGCCGTCGGCCGGGAGTTCCGGGCGTAGTTCGGGCGGCGTGGTGGCGATGGTCGCTTCGAACGGGTTGGCCAGCGGGTAACCGTAGCTTTCGGCATCCACATCGGCGGCAACGGCGAAGGCACAGAAGACCAGGCCACCGAGCAAGGCGGCGAGACGGGCAAGGCTGGGCATGTGCTAAGTCCCTTTAAATCAGAGAGCGTCTGGATTAAACAGCTGGCTTATGACAGCAGCAAGAAGGGCAAAGTGCCAGACTATCTTAGCTAAATCGTAGGAATCTCGAGTCACAGCAATTGTAGTCATGCCTGCCTGGCGAAGCGCAGGCGCGTTCGCTCAGGCGTGATGATGCAGCCAGGCATGCTTGGGGCGTTCCGGCGCAGGCTGACGCTTGCGCTCGAAACGCTGCCAGACCTTTTCGTGGAAGTAAAAGCCCACCGAATTGCACAGCGGTTCGATTGCCGCTACCAGGCTGCTGGCTGCAACGCTGCCGGTCAGTACGTAGGTGACGCCGAAGGCAATGCAGAAGTGCATGATGGTGAAGGTCAGTGTCTTGAGCATGATGCACCTCGTTGAGAATCATTTCGTCTTGTGGGAAGG